>DUHF01000304.1 GCA_013331015.1 Methanoregula sp. | reverse complement strand
GCGTTAAAGGATGAGGAACTCATCGAGGCCATTATCGGGCGGGGAACCAAAAACCGCGATGTCCGCACCATTGCCCGCGAGATCTGCCTGCTGGTGGGGGAGCAGAAACTGCCGGTACGGTACGATGACCTCGCGTCGCTTGAAGGAGTCGGGCCAACAAAAGCTTCCCAGATACTGGCGTGTTTTGAACTGGGGCGGCGGTATTTTGCTGAGCCGGGTTCGCAGCCAAAGGTGACAAAACCCGACGATATCTTACGGCTCCTTCCCGATCTCGCGTCCCGGCGGCAGGAGCACTTCATCTGCATCACGCTCAACGGGGCCGGCGAGGTGCTCGGTAACCGGATCATCACGGTAGGTCTCTTGAACCACAGCCTCGTCCACCCGCGGGAAGTCTTTGCCGACGCCATCACGGACCGGGCGGCGTCGGTCATCTGCGTGCACAACCATCCTTCGGGATCGCTTGAGCCAAGCAGCCAGGACATCGCCATAACGCAGCAGCTCAAAGAAGCAGGAGCACTCATCGGCATCCCCCTCATCGACCACATCATTGTCAGCCGGAACGGCCATCTCAGCATGCGGGAACGCGGCCTTCTCTGAAAATTTTCACCTTCTGCCAGATCCACAGGAACGGTGCGCTAATTTTATGTACGCTGATGATGACTGTTCATCAAAAAAACCAAGGGGGTTGGATCATTTCAGTAACAACCGTTCTCTTTGTCGATGACGAGCCGGTCTTACGGGACGTATCCAAACAGTTCCTTGAGCGGGAAAAAGACCTCGTTGTTGATACCTGCGCTTCGGCCAGGGAAGCCCTTGCTGCACTAGCAAAGAAAAGATACGATGTCATCGTCTCGGATTACGAGATGCCCACAATTGACGGGATCGGTTTTTTGAAGATGCTGCGGGACGAGGGGGATACCACGCCGTTCATCATATTCTCGGGTAAAGGACGCGAAGAGGTGGTCATCGAAGCTTTAAACAACGGGGCGGACTTCTACATCCAGAAAGGTGGCGATCCAAAAGCCCAGTTCGTTGAACTCAAAAACCAGATCCACCATATCACCCAGCGGAAGCGGGCGGAGGCGGCACTCCTGCAAAGCGAGGCGCGCTACCGTCTTATCACGGACAACATGAGCGATTCGGTCTGGCTTATGGACAAAAAGTTCCGGCTCACCTTCATCAGCCCGTCCGCGGAACGCAGGCGGGGGTTCTCCTTGCAGGAACTGCTCGATATCCCATTTGTAAACCAGCTCACCCCGGAATCCGCCACGGCATTTGAGAGGTTCTTTTCGGAGAACTTCCCTTCAGAGAAACTGGACCAGGTTCACCTGCCCGTCTCTGCGACAACCGAACTTGAGTTCCGGGTAAAGGATAGTTCCCCGTACTGGGCGGAGACCACGCTGTCCCTGATCCGGGACGGGGACGGTAAACCGTTCGGGTACGTCGGGATGGCCCGGGACATCACGGAGCGCAAGAAGGCAGAGGAGAAGATCTTCGCCTCCCTGCATGAGAAAGAGATCCTCCTCCGCGAGATCCACCACCGGGTGAAGAACAACCTCCAGATCATCGCAAGCCTCCTCTATCTCCAGTCCATCAACATCACCGATGAGTTCACAAGCGACATCCTGATGGAGAGCCGGTCAAGGGTAAAGTCCATGGCGCTCATCCACGAGAAACTGTACCGGTCCGAGGATCTTGCCCTCATCCCGTTTGCCACCTATCTCGAGGGTCTCATCGGGAACCTCCGGGACGCGTACGGGATCTCCGATGCCCGGGTTACCATCGGGGTTACGATCACCCCCCCGGACCTCTCCCTCAACATCGGGACCGGGATCCCGTGCGGCCTCATCATCAACGAGCTCATCTCCAATGCCATGAAGCATGCGTTTGGTGACGGGAAAAGCGGGATGATCACCATTGCCATGACGCAGACGGACCCGCACCGGTATTCGATGGTGATCGCGGACAATGGCCCGGGCTTTTCAAAGGAGGTTGACTTCCGGAACACGGCGTCGCTTGGGTTGCAGCTGGTCAACAACCTTGTCCGGCAACTTGAAGGGGAGATCAGCCTCGACTGTACCAGCGGATCCCGGTTCACGATGACCTTTGGGTCCGTGGAAGAGTATCCCCGGATATGAGGCCCGCGCCCGGGTTACAAATTTTAATAAAGAGATCAGGGATTGAGGTTCTTCCCGATTGCCCTGCCCTTTGCATACGCGGCATCCAGGAGATCGGTTCTTGTCGTGATGTCTAAAATGGTGTCCATATCGTTAATGAGCAACTCTTCTGAATACCGGCAGTCGATGATATCGAACCAGGCTTTTGCGGTCAGTTTTGCCCCGACAAAGACCTCGGGGATCTTCATGCCGGAGATGCAGATGAAGAGCCCGTGGCGCACCTTCTTCTTCTCCGGTGCAACCAGCGATTCTTCCCGTACGTACTTTGCCATGAAGAAGACCTGGCACCGGTCCATGAAGCTCTTGAGTTTGCCGGGTATACCCATGGTCATCACGGGGGTTGCGACAATCACGCTGTCGGCATCCCGTAACTTCCCGTACAGCTGCTGCATGTCGTCGTCCATGATGCAGGTGTCGTGGTCTTTGCAGAACATCATCTCCATGCACGGCTGGAAATCGAGGTTGTTGATGAGTATGGTTTCGGTACTGCAGCCGGCATCTGCTGCGCCTTTGAGTGCCTGCATTAAGAGTTTTGCCGTATTCCCTTCGGGGAGGGGGCTCCCCAGGATCCCGATGACCGTGCCTGCCATACTAGTACATCAAAGAAATGGTGCAATATACTTTTGCCTGCTTGTATAGGGGGATTGGGAACTTGAGGGTGTATCAGCACAACCAATATATATCTCCCCGGTAAAGTGAAGGTTGGTGAATACCTTGACCGAACAGAAATCGTACAATGCCGGCCAGAAAGTCGGTCCCGGCAAATATGTATGTATTGACTGCGGAAAAGAGATGACTCTTGATGCGAGCGAGCAGGACCTGCGCAAGTGCCCGTCCTGTGCCTGTGAGGAGTACCAGTGCTTCCCGATGACGCACATCCGCCCGGACATCAAGACGGCGGAGGATGTCAAAAACCCGCCCAAACGGGGCAAGAGCAACATCTGATCCCAATTCTTTCTTTTCGCATCGCAGGCATGAATACTGGTGCATAACCCCGTATTTTAAAAATGCGGAGTAATTCACCAGGATCGTTCCAGGATGGAGATTTTTACCAATGGTGAATGTAGCAAAAGAGGGGCAGGTCTTCAAATGCGAGATCTGCGGTAATGTTGTCGAAGTCAAAGAGGCCGGCGGCGGGGAATTGATCTGCTGCGGCGAACCCATGGTACTGGAGGAGTAAATTATGGTAGTCAAAAAACCTGGAGTAAAAAAGCCAGCCCCAAAGAAAGCACCGGCAAAGAAGCCGGCGGTTGCAGCGGGGAAGGCAAAGACCCTTGCAGGTCTTGAGAAGAAGATCGGGAAGGTCCCCAAGTTCTTCAAGGAGCTGACCACAAAAGAGCCCGAGATGTTCAACCTCGTCATGAAGTTCGAGGACCACATCTGGAGCGACGGGAAGCTCTCGAAGAAGACCAAGAAGCTCATCGCCATTGCGATCGCCGCGGCACTCCGCGACCAGCACGCGGTGCGGGCGCAGCTTGCGGGCGCAAAGGCCGTGGGCTGCACGAAGGCCGAGGTGGAAGAGGCGCTCCGCGTCACGTTCCTGCTCTCGGGTATGCCCGCCTACGTGTACGGCCGGGCCCAGCTCGACGACGTGATGAAGTGAGGATCCGGTCATGACTGAACCTCAGGAATGTCTCTCGTTTCCCAGTATCGGGGAACCTGCACCGGACTTTGAAGCCGAGACCACGCATGGGCCGCTGAAACTCTCAAGCCTCAAGGGGAAGTGGGTGGTCCTCTTCTCCCACCCGGCCGATTTCACGCCGGTCTGCACCACGGAGTTCCTTGCGTTCAGTGCCATCAACGATGAACTCAAAGCGCTCAATGTCCAGCTCGTCGGCCTCTCGGTGGACAGCGTCTCCGCCCACCTTGCCTGGGTGCACGCGGTCAAAGAGAAGATGGGCGTCCAGATCCCGTTCCCCATCATCGCCGACCTGACGATGAAGGTCTCGAACCTGTACGGGATGATCCACAAGGGCCAGAGCTCGACTGCTGCGGTCCGTGCGGTCTTCTTCATTGACGACAAAGGGATCCTGCGGGCCATGCTCTATTACCCGCTCTCGAACGGCAGGTACATGCCCGAGATCCTCCGGATGATAAAAGCGTTCCAGACCTCGGACAAGTACAAGGTGGCAACACCGGCCAACTGGCAGCCGGGCGACAAGGTGGTTGTCCCGGCACCGAAGACTGCCGATGAGATGGCAAAGCGGCCAGACGAAGGGTACGAGTGCAAGGACTGGTACCTCTGTTTCAAGAAGATCTGAAACTCTTCAGAACCGCTCTTTTTTTTGTCGCCCTGCAGGGCGATCCCGATTGGATCCTGATCAACCGGAGTCTGTGTTTCCCATTTCAAACGCGATCACAATCGCGATGGAAAACCTGATCCGGATCGATCGGATCCTGATTTTTTCATTTCAACCAGACCTTGATGGAAAAATTTTCAGCAGACTTTGATGAAAAATTTTGAGCGAGCCCTGATAGAAATCTGGTTTATGAACCCGTTTCTCCGGCGTGGACGCCCCGTGGTTGCTCATGCAGATCCGTTTAACTTTTCGTGTTCTGTAGAGATCCTTAGAAATGATGATGGGGGCTGATGCCCCCATACCCCCATTAAGATGCTTGCCGCCACCCCCGCGGGGCGCCCCCGTGGCGACCTCAATTCGGTTTTTTTATGAAATGCCCCACAAGATCTCACCCGTCCAGAGGGGGCCGTATTGAGTCCACGCAAAAGTGTTATCGCATCCGCAAGCCCTGAACCACTGCGCGACGCTTTTGGTCCTCGCCGCCCCCATAAGGAGCNNGTTGTGTTCAAATTTTTTTCATCCGATTTTCATCGTTTTGGTGTGAACGCACGTTCATGCTCGTTTCCACAGAGCATCAAATTTCAAACACGATCGTGATCGCGATTGAAAACCTGATCCGGATCAATCAGACCCTGATTTTTTCCATTCAATCGAACCCTGATGAATTTTTTTTTTTGCAGACTTTGATGGAAAATTTTCAACCGGACCCTGATTTTTTAAATTCAGATGCGATCGTGATCGCAATTGAAACGCACGGCCGGATCGATCGGATCCTGATTTTTATTTTGCGGGCTTTACGGGGAAAACTACCGGCCGTATTCAGGACACCCGGGCATCCGGGTCACGCCTCCTCTTCCGGCACCGCTTCCTGCTGGACGGCGGGGGCGGACTCATCCCCGGCACCGCTCGCGGTATCCACCTCCCCGTTCTCCGCACCCGTCTTCTCCGGCGGGTTCCGGAAGAAGATCCCGAGGATGACAAACGGGAGGAGGTAGAGGACGTCGATATATGGCATACCGATGAGGACGAGGACGATGCCAAGCAGGGAGACGCCAAGCGGGACGAGGAACTTTTTGTGCAGGAAGTCCACTTCGGACCCTGTCGTCCGGGGCTCGATCAGCGCCGGGTTGTTTGCGGCATAATGCCACTGGACGAGAAGGAGCGTAGCGAGCGCGAAGTAGTTGAACTGGAAGAGGACCGCCGAGACCGGTATCCCGACCCGGTCATCGGCAAAACTCTGGGTGAACGGCACGAAGACCACGATCATCAGCGAGAGGAGGTGGAGGTGGACGAACCGGAAGTCCACGGATCGGATGCGGTGGAACATCTGGAAGTAGAAGAGCCAGAACATCCCCAGGATGAGGAACGCGCCGATGAAGTCAACGATCGACAGGAGCGTTGTCCCGATATAGGTGTCGATGGCCGCATCGCTCAGGACCGCGGTCTGCTGCGGGGACTGGATGTTCCGGACAAGGAGCGTCATTGTGAAGGCGTAGATGCCGTTTGTTATCCGCTCGAGGTTGACCTTGCTGATGGGTTCCATGGCTCTGCTGAAACGTTGGTATGTACAGAAGGGGTTCTTCTCCTTTTTGGTTTGACGGGGCGGCAGGTGCCCGGCCCGGTGACCGGTACGCCAACCCAACCCTTTTTTACCCTGCCATGCCAAGAACTCAAGTGTATGCCCATCAAGGTCCTCGCGTTTGCCGGCAGCCCCCGCCGGCACGGGAACTCCGAGACGCTGCTCGACTGGGTGCTGGGGTCGATGATCGAGGAGGGGGACGTGAGCGTCGAGAAGATCGCCCTCTCGGAAGCCAACATCCATCCCTGCAATGGCTGCAATGCCTGCGAGAAGCTCAACAAGTGCGTCCAGCGCGACGGTATGGACGTGGTCCACGACAAGCTGCTCGCCGCGGACTGCATCATCCTTGCCTCCCCCATCTTCTGCATGGGGATCGC
>DUHF01000041.1 GCA_013331015.1 Methanoregula sp. | reverse complement strand
TGAACTGGTATCGTTTGTCGGGTTCTCGGTAAGGACATCCCGCAATGTTTTCCGGAATTCGCCGTCATGGCGGGCGAGATCGAAGAGGACGTTTCTCATCGTCTCGGGGCGCTGCTCGCTGTTCATATCGTGGAACTGGGCGTAATAGGCGCACGCGTCAATGATCACATCCTCGCGTTTCAGGTACTTGAGTTTTGCAATCGCATCCATCTTCTCGACAAGGCCGGATGGCATTCTCAGTGAGATGTCGGTTTCGTCCCGGGTCATACCATCGGGTTACTTTCCAATGCTATTTAATAGAATTGTTGCCCCCGGCCCGGAATGCAAAAACCGAACGGGAATAACTTAAAAAAAAGTGCTCTGGAGAAACACGCAGAACGGGAGCTCACCCCCGAATGATGAAAAATCCCCCGACAAGTAAAACAGACGTCTTCGCCCGTATCCTTGCGCTCCTTATGGGGGTGGCAAGGCCCTGGAGCGTCGCACAATGGTCCAGGGCTTGCGGATGCGATAATGCTCCTTATGATCTCCATGCGAGACCCTTATACAGATGATTTCCCGGGAAATTTTCAAATAAAATGAAATTGAGGCCGCCGCACAGCCGCACTTTTTGATCGGTGGCAAGCATCTTAATGGGGGTATGGAGGCAGTGTGCCCCAATAATCACTTCAAAGGTTTTCCCATGAAAAATGGCTTCTTCTGGAATAGATGATGGGGGTTGAGACCCCCATACCCCCGGAAATGATGGACCCCGCCGCCCCCGACGGGGCACCCCCGCGGCGGATCAAGACTGTTGAAAAAAATATTTGCCGATTTTCATACTTCGAGTGTGAACTCCCGTTCATGCTTGTTTCAACAGAACAAAAAAAAGCTTTTTATCCGGAAAATCCACGGTGGAGCCCCGCCTCACGCGCCCACCGGATCGCAGTTGCATATTCCCGTGCAGTGACTGGTCTGTACAGTTCCCGGAATCGGGGATCTTTGGTACCCGGTCCTGTCGTTGATAGTGATGCAGGCCAATGATACTGGTCCATGATATTGACGTACGTGTCTTGCGATATCTCCTGTGCAATCCACGGCAGCACCGTATCGCTCCCGGCAAGGTTCTCCGGCAGCACGAGATGCCGGACAAGGAGGCCCCGGGCCGCGATGCCGTCAACGATGACCAGATCGCCCACCTGACGGTGCATCTCCCGGATTGCGTCCTGCATGATTTCAACATAGTCCGGTGCCTGCGCGAGTACCGCTGCAACCTCGTTACTCCCGAATTTTGCGTCGGGCATATAGATGTCGATAATCCCGTCAAGGAGCCGGAGGCTTTCTCCCGAATCATAGCCCCCGGAATTGTAGACAATGGGGATCCTGAGCCCCTGCTCTACTGCAATGCCGATCGTCATGATGAGTTGCGGGACGATGTGGGAGGGGGTGACGATATTAATATTATGGCATCCGGCCTCCTGCAGCCGGATCATCATGCCCGCAAGTTTTTTTAGCGGTGTTCCGGTTCCCCGCTCTCCCTGGCTGATAGCATGGTTCTGGCAGAACCTGCAGGCAAGGTTACAATGCGAGACAAAGAGGGTGCCCGAACCTTTGTGCCCGACCAGTGGAGGCTCCTCGCCAAAGTGCGGGCCGGAGCTCGCAATCACCGGCAGGAACCCGGTCTTACAGAACCCCCGCTCATCCTGTTGCCGGTTGACGCCGCATTTACGGGGGCAGATTGTACACTCCCTGAGGAGATCGAAAGCCCGGTCAATGCGGGCGTTCAGCTCTCCGGTCTCGTGGAGGCGGATATATCCCGGGAGTGAATCCTCCGGTCTCATCAGAACCTGGTCCTCTTGCCCGATCTAGTGCGTCAACTCATCACGGTCTGCCGTGATCCGGCCATCCAGCGCGGTCACGAACCTCAGGTTTGTGCAGGCAGCCGTGGCAAGTTCTTCGACGCCGATCTGCTCCTCCAGTGCGCAGATCTCTTCAAGCACCGCAGCGGTTGCCGGCATCTTCGGGACTGCCCGGCAGGCGAGATCGCCCGGTGTTGCATCGAACGTGCCGATTCGCCGGGCAATGGTGATCGTCTCTTCCTTGTCGTACGTAATCAGCGGGTGGAGGACGGGCACGGAGATGCCATCTGCAATAACGCCAAGGTTTGCGAGGGTCTGGGACGCCACCTGCCCAAGGTTCTCGCCCGTCATCACCGCAAGCGCCCCTTCATGCCTCATCATCCGGGCAGCCATCCTCAGCATGAACCGTTTGCAGATAACGCACCGGTACCGCGGGGGAATTTTTTTCTGGCTCATCCGGTCAAACAGCTCTTCGTTCCAGGCAATGACAAGGGAGAGCGGGTTTCCGGCGCACCAGACCGAGAGTTTCCGGTGATTGTCAATCGCCGCAGCGGTAACATCGGCTCCCGCCCACCGGCCGGCATCGAGGTACAGGTGCGTGATCTCGCAGCCCCGTTTCATGGCAAGCCATGAGGCGACCGGTGAGTCGATGCCCGCTGAGAGGAGGACGAGCGCCCGTCCCTGCGTGCCCCACGGCAGGCCTCCCGGCCCCGGGATACGCCGGTCGTACACCAGCCCCCCGAAGTCCCGGACCTCGATGAAGATCTCGTAGTCCGGCGTGTCGAGGTCCACGGTAAGGCCCGGGATATTGTCGTAGATATGCGAGCCCACCTCCATCCCCAGTTCCTGGCTGTTCATCCCGGTCTTGTGCTGGCGTTTTCCCCGGACCGCAAAACTCATGCCGGCATGGAGCCGTGACTTTGCCAGC
>DUHF01000024.1 GCA_013331015.1 Methanoregula sp. | reverse complement strand
ACACCGGATTCGATGGCGTTTGCATACCGTGACAACATGCTTTTGAGGATCGCATTGTTGACCCGTTCGGCCACGATGCTTAGGGATTCAGAGTAACTGTAACCCCATTTCTGAACGTACGTATCGACCTTGGTGAGATATTTGGACGAGATGTATTCTTTCCGGTTTGCGGTAAAGGAGAAGATCTCAGGACGGGATGCATCTGCGATTGCCAGGGATGCCATGTAGGTGTTGGTGAAGAGGAGATCGGGCCCCATCTTTTTATCTTCCGATATCTGGGCGATCTTCTCTTTGAGGGATGCGATGGTGGATGCGAATGGTATCTCTTTTGCCGCGGGCTTTTTCTTTGGCTCTTCTGCTGGATCAGCCATTTCAGGAACCAATGGTCAGGAGGCCCTGTTTCTTGATCTTGGTCATCATGTGGAACAGGTCCCAGAACTTCGTATATCCCGCTTTGTGCAACCGTTCGAGGATCTTGGCACGTTTCTCCACTTCAAGGTAAATCTCGGATTTTTTACTGTCGGGCATCCCGAGCATGGTTGCGATCTTGTTCTCCAGCAGGAACGAACTGCCTTTACCGGTCCAGACAAACGTGTCGGATACCGGTTCCCACGTGAACATCTGCACGAAGGTGAATCCCTGGGTCTCGGGATTGAACCCGACCAGTTCATTGCAACTGATCATACGCCGCACGAGCTGGCCGTCCGGACGTTTGACCGCACTCTGGATGACCACAAGGTTGAGGTTGTCCACGTACGTGCGGGGAATGTTGATGGGATCCCCGCACAGGCGCTGGATGAGTTTCTCAACCGATGCGGCGTGGAACGTACTCATCACGGGGTGACCGGTCTGCATGGCACCGAATGCCACCGCTCCCTCGACCCCCCGGATCTCGCCGACAAGGATCTGGTTCGGCCGCTGACGCAGTGCGGCTTTCAGGAGGTCGAACATGGAGACTTCCCCCGCAGCACCGCCGCCCTCGCCTTTACCTTTGGCAAGAGCCACTTCCCGGATCCAGTTGCGGTGCGGGACGTTGAGCTCGGGGGTGTCTTCGATGGTCACGATCTTGTTCTCCGGAGGAATGAACGTGGTGATAGCGTTGAGGAGCGTGGTCTTTCCGCTCGCCGTTTCACCGGATACGAAGAGCGACATGCCGTACTCCACGCAGATCCAGAGGTATGCTGCGGACATGTAATCGAGACCATTGCTCTCGATGATATTGAGGATAGAAAGCGGGACCTCGTTCACCTTACGGATGGTGAAGTTGCTCCCGTGCCGGGAGATTGCCGTGCCGTACACGATATTGATACGGGATCCGTCGAGGAGCGTGGCATCGATGACCGGGTTCCGGTACGTGATCGGTCGTTTGATGCGTTCGGCCATGTTGACAACAAACTCGTCAAGTTCGCTCGATACCTTGAATTCGATGACCGATTTTAATCCTTTGAAGATCTTGTGCTCGATGAAGATCGGCCCGATTCCGTCACAGGATATATCTTCGATATACGGGTCTGACAGGAAGGGTTTTAAGACCCCCATATCGATCTTGTCCCGGATGAGGAGATACTCGATCGCCCGGTACTCCTCATCGGTGAGGATAACCTTGCCATCGGGTGTCATGGGGATCTGGTGTTTGGTCTTGACCTTCTTCATCTTGTCTTTTGCAGAAAAATCGGTATTTAAAAACGTGGTGATCTTTGACTTGAGATCCTGCGGTCCCCCGGAAGTTCCGGTCAGCCTGGAGAGGTCCATGTTTTTTGGCCGGATAACAGCAACCGAGGCAAGCATCTTCTTGATGACTTCGGCCCGTTCCTTGTCGCTGATGGGATCTTCTTCAAGGCCATCGATGATATCGATCAGTTTGGTCTCGATGACCGGAAGCATCATGTTGACACTGTGCAGGAACGAGGGTTCGATGGGGATGTAATAATTTCGCACATCATCCGGGTCCGGCAGGATGTGGACAAAGGTGGTCTCGTTGACCGGATAGATGATGTTGGGGCTCTTCATGGAGCGGAGATCTTTTTTGAGCTCGGAGAGGAAGAGCGGGATACCGTACGTGTTGACCGGAAAAACGTGGAGGTATTCGAGAAGGTGGGGACTTGCCTTGACGTACTCCTTGGCATTGGCCGGGAGCATCTTGTAGAGGGCGCTCGATTCGATGTCGGAATAAAAGTCGATTGTGGTGTCAAGTACTTCAGGCTTGAACGGGAGGTTGACCGCCATCGAGGGAGAGCCCATATCAGACCCTCGCAAAACTCATGGGGATGACTTTCATACCATATCCCGGGTGGACTTCAAAACTGACAAGGTTTCCGGTGGTCTTGCGTGCTCCCCGGACCTTGTTCACTTCCATCACCATGACATACTTATCCCCGACAAGGGCTTTTTTCATGTTCAGGTGTGCGTCAGAAATTGACCGTATCCGGACAAGCGTGTCTTCCTCGAACGCGTACGTATGGAGGGTCACAAGAATGGTTTTCCCGTGATCGACAAGGGATTTGCAGTTGGTGAAGAATGTCAGGATAGAATCGGTCTCGGCATACTCCGTGAAGAGCGTCAATGAATCGATGACAATTACCTGGGATTTGCTTTTCTGGATATGGGCTATAAGCTGGGAGAGAAGACCCGCCATCTCCTCTTTCTTCCATTCAAACCCGACTACGTGCAGCGGGAAGACCTTGATATAGCCCCAGGCAAAATATTCGGAGATGTCAAGGCTCATCGACTCCATCTGTTTGATGAAACTCTTGCTGGTACTCTCGGTAGTGAAAAGGTCGACCGACAGTCCCTGCTTCATCGCCCCCCACATGATCTGCTGGGTGAGCACGCTTTTGCCGGTATCGTTCTCCCCTTCGATCAGGGTCAGGGATTCAAGGGGGAGGCCATCTGCGATCTTCTTGTCAAGCTCGCTGTTGCCGGTCGAGATGATCTGCCGGTCCTCGCCACCCATCAGATCAGAAATGTTTGCCATGGGTATTCGACTCCTTTAAAATTACAGGTATGCTGAGGCAGAGACACCATTTGCCGTGGTGATCTGGAACCAGAGGGGGGTATCTCCAGAGAATGCAGCCATACATCTCATGGACTCACCCGGGTCTAAAGATTTTGGATGGAGGTAATCGTTCTCAAACCGGGTTATTGACCAGTATCCGCCTGAGGGAATAACGTCTTTCTGGTAGATATAACCCGTGTAGCCGGGGAGAACACCATCATAGGATAAAACGGTTGTATGGGCAAAATCAGTAATGATCTCACTTCCGGAATTATGTACGGTAAAATTTATTGCTGATCCCTCGATTTTTTTGTCTGTGATTTCAAGATCGGTCCTCAATCGCTGTTCATGGTTCAGGGTCAGGTCATTTTGCGCCGTTACCACAAGTTCTGCCGTGGAAAGGGTACTTCCAACAAGGATATAGGCAACGACAACAAGAAGGAGCACCCCGATTGCAGCCCCGATGATTTCAGCAACCGCCATCGGATATCAGCTCGCCGTAAATTCCATGGATCGCCATACCCCGTTTGGAAGCACGAACTGGAAGTAGGCGACATTTCCGGGAGAAACGGATTTCGTGGCCACAACCGATACTTTGAGGGTTTCTCCGGGATCCCAGTAGTTGTTGGTGTTGATATCGCTGAGTTCGGCGGTCCAGCCGGCATCATACATCAGGTGCTCGAAGTCCCCGACAGCCCCATAAAATACATCAGCCCGGACAACTTCCGATGCGGGAATCCGGGTACTTCCGACATTTTTTATCCAGATCTGTCCGTTTGTCCCGCTTGCATAGGTTGCGATGATCTTGAAATCGGTGCGGAGGCGTTCATCCGATTCGTGCGAAGCAGAAGAGAATGTTCCTGCCATAGTGTAAACGATCGGAAAAACCGCATTGACAAGCACACCCGCTGCTATGATCGCGGTTATCAAAAACATCGCGGTAGTGAATGTCTCGGCAGACATCGATCATATCCTGTCGGGCAGGTTCATCCACTCTTCGTCTTTCTCATTGTTCCGTTGAGGAGATTTCCTCTCGCTTCGGGACAGGGACGAGAGATCGATGCTCTCTTCAGGGTTTTTCCCTGCACTCCCGGGTTCAGACTGGCGCTGCTCCATCATGACCTCGATCATGTCCCGGTCAAGCGAAGTATCATTGGGAGAAAGGATCCGGTTGAGGGCATAGAGCTCAGCAACGAATTCATCGGGGCCGACTTCATGCTCCTCACCAAGATTGGCCGGCATGAGCCGCGAGATCTCCCGGATCTCATCGGTGGATTCTTTGGTGATATAGCCCATTGCCTGGTAGGAATCGAGCATGATCTCAAGCCGGTCATGGCCAAATTTCCGCACGGACTGGTTGGTCCATTTGAAAAGTTTATACACTTTCTGGAGCCGGAGTTTTTCGTTTGCCTGGGCCCGGGGTTGTGGAGCAGGTACACTTTTCTGGGGAACCACCATCTGGGCTTTGAGCATGGTGAGCATCTGCTCATCGAGAACCCGTTTCTCTTCCTGCTGGGTGGATGCGGGTTCTGGTTTCTTCTCACCAGTATCCTTCTTCCCCTCCGTCTCCATCTTTGCCCGGGTCGCATCCATCTGGGATTCCCGGGCATCAAGGGCAGCTTCCCGCGCTTCGAGTGCGGATTTTTTGGCTTCGCCAACATCCGCCCCGATATCGTCATAAGCCTGACCCGGGGTTACTGCAGCAGCCGGTGTACCGGTTGCTGCAAGGGTAAAGGGGTTTTCCAGTTCGTTCATCCGCTCCCGAATGTCCATGAGGAGCCTCTTTATGGATGTCTTGATGAGGTCGACCTCACGCTCCAGGTTCTGGAGCTTCACTTCCGGATCATCTTCTGATGCGGCAGTGATGATGTGATCGACCTGCGACTGGTTAACCGCCATAGAGTATCAGATGGTTATATTACATTTTTGATTAATAAACGTTCGTATCGGGGAAGAGGCAGGGAAATGAACACTTTAGAGTTTTTATTCCGCGTAATGCATGGTTTAAAAAAATGCAGGGTGACGGCATACTGCACATTGGCCGGTCAGTTAACCGGGGCGGAAACAAAAACCGGGTTTTTCCCATATGACCGTCCTGATTTACCGGAAACAATTGCCTCCGACAGCGAATTTGGAGAGGTCAAAGGGATTACAAAAAAAAGAAGATTAGTAGAGGGGCTGGATCGTGACAATTCCGCCAGGAACGGTCCGGGTTATTGGCAGGACTGCACCTACTGCAGGCTGAAGGTTAACGGTAATCTTCGTGTTAACCGTTGAAGTTTCCGGCATTCCGATCGAAAGGATCCAGATCTCGTTTGGTTCGAGCAGGTTGTTGGTGGTTCCTGCTTCATTGATCTTCTGGGATACACACCAGGTCTGTGCTCCGATAAGCTTATCATCGGTCAGGGTGGTCCCACAGGTGTTAATGTTGGCTCCGGTGGCAACATTTGGATTCCTTGCACCGCTGGAATCGGTGTAGGAGATAACCATCTGGGAAAGATCCATTGCAGTCCCTCCGGCAGTCAGGGCAACACTGGTGTTGATATAGGTGAGCCGGGTGGGTGTTCCGGCAACTGCAACACCCATAACGTTGCCGACAATCTCAAGGCTTGAGCTTGCCTGTGCAACGCCCGTGTGAACGGTTGCCTGGGCAGTCTGGGTTGTGAAGAACCCGGCGCCTAATACGACATACGAGAACACGGCCGCAACGACAACGAATGCAATAAGCACAATTGCAGCTTCAAGGCCGGTGAATGCATCTTCTGTGTATATGTTTTTCATCTCTTTCACCCTCCTTAATAGACCTCGTACCAGCGATTATTAATAAGAGCCGCCGGAATTGTTCTCGAAATGGGCAATGCAGCACCGATAGGTGGCTTGACTTCAATGAGCATCTTGTCGTTGATGGTCATGGTGGTCTCATCGAATCCCATTGCCTCAAGATCGAGATCGATAAGGACCATCTCGCGGGGCTCAAGGAGATTGCCGGTGTTGACTTCCTTGACAAACTCGATGATTACTCTTGAATCAGTACCCTGAACGGTCTGGACCATCTTTGAGGTACTGACCGTGTAGCCGACTTTTGTCATATCAACAGAATTTCCTCCGGCAGCGAGCTGAAGGTAGAATGATGCGTTTGTGATGTCTTCATTTGCACCGGCCTGTATCATGACCGGTCCCGATGGCTCAACTGCGGAGGTTGCCTGTGCCACGCCCGTGTGCACGGTCTCCTGCGCCTTCTGGGTTGTGAAGAACCCGGCGCCTAATACGACATACGAGAACACGGCCGCAACGACAACGAATGCGATGAGCACAATCGCTGCCTCAAGACCGGTGAACCCGTCTTCATCATGGTGTAATGATTTCATGGTTTCACCTCTTTTTTGAGAGTGGACACTGGAGAACTCCAGAGCCCATATGTGTTAAAAAGCGCTTATTGTATTTATAATGTCGTTTGGATCCAGATCCTGGTTTTCACCATTTATGTATTTTGCGACAAAATTCGAAAGCGATATTGCCATTACCTTGCGAAAATCGCCCAGAATCGTATGTCCGCAGGTATCCCAAATGCAGGCAATGTTTGGTAAAAAACAATTGATTATATGTCCATTTGCCGTGTATTTATGTAACGAACAGGATAGCAGGACACCGGAATGGATAAGCAGGATATTTTGTACGGGGCACTGGCGCTGGGGATCATCCTTGTCGTTGCACTGGTCATCAAACCCATGGCAACCGGGGAGTCCATCGACATCGGTCTCCCGACACCAGCACCCGTTGAAACACCCGTTCCTGATGTCCCGGAACCGGAATATACACCGGTAGTTCCGCAAGAAACCCCGGCGGTCATTCCGGTAACTTCCATTCCGACACCAACACCCCGGCCAACCTGGGACCCGGGCATGAGTTCCATTGAGTTTGTTGACCCTTCGCAGTATGGAGTGTCGTTCAACCAGTCCCTGCCCGGCGGTACAAGGTTTGATAACACCCCGATAGATACGCGTCTGACAACACTGGGGACAATTACCGGGAGGTACAGCGGTACCTCGCAGACCATCTACATGCCCTATCCCTACTGGGAACTCTGGTATTCCGTTGAGCCTTCAGGATCACTGGCAGGAAAAGGCCAGACCTTGAGCACCAGCACGGTAACCGGGCCTAAACTCAGTGGCCTCACAGGAAGCGGGAGTTCGCAAACCGTTATCCAGGGATCCTACTCGGTCACCATCCCCCAGTTTACCGTCCAGGTGATGGACGGGGATGACCCCAACAGGATCGTGAGGACAATCACTCCCCCGGGGGGGATAGATAAGGATCTCTGGTCCGGTAAAACGGCTGAATCTGAAGGGTATGATACCCCCATAGAAATTCCCGATCCACGTCCCTGGAAAGAGCGGTTTTTTGAAGGCGAGAGAAATTACTACTTCATCATCAATGCGCAGACCCTGGATTCCTACACGATCGAGTTTAAAGTCCCAACCCGGTATCTCGAAAACAGCACGGCAGAATCATCCTGATGACGGGATACCGGTTACCGGGCACCGGTGAAAATCTTTTTTTTTACACGGGTGAAATCCTATCCCCCCCTCCTGGATTCGATTGCGATGGAGCCACGAGCGCTCGGGGTCTCGTCGACCCTCGCCTTTGTGGAGCATGAACGAGGTAGAGGATTTTATGAGGGAAAATTGCCAAAATTGAAGGTCAAGGGAGAACGCCCC
>DUHF01000004.1:4651-5832 GCA_013331015.1 Methanoregula sp. | reverse complement strand
AATCGATCGATGAAGAGGACCTCGAGGGAGTCATCGCACAGGGCATCGAGGAGATCAGGAAGACCGCCGGGCAGGTCAATGTGAAAAAAGTCGTTGTCTACCCGTATGCCCACCTCTCAAGCGATCTCTCAAAGCCCGAGACCGCGGTTGCCGTTCTCAACGCGCTCAAAGCCGGCCTCGAGACCGAAGGGTTCGCCGTCAAGCGTGCCCCCTTTGGCTGGTACAAGTCCTTCAAGCTCTCGTGCAAGGGCCACCCGCTTTCCGAGCTCTCGAAGACGATCGTGCCCGGTGAGACCACGGTCAAGCCGGCAAAGAAGGAAGTCACCCACGACTGGTTCGTGATGACCCCGGACGGGAAGCAGCACGACTACAAGGAGTACCTCAACGACACACCGTTTGGCTGCATGGTCAAAAAAGAACTCGGCGTTGCGGTACCGGTCGGTGGCGACCCGGCCCACGTGGACCTGATGCGCGGAAAAGAGCTCGTGGACTACGAGCCCGCAAGCGATGTCGGCTGCCTCCGCTGGATGCCAAAAGGGAAGATCATCCGCGACCTTCTCGCTGACTACGTGCTCCAGCTCGTCCTTGATTATGGCGGCTCGCCGGTCGAGACCCCGGTCATGTACGACCTTGGCGACAAGGCGATCTGCGAGCACGCGGCAAAGTTCGGCGAGCGCCAGTACCGGTTCAAGTCCAACAACCGGGACATGATGCTGCGCTTTGCGGCCTGCTTTGGCATGTTCTCGATCATGCGGGACATGCACATCTCGCCCAACCACCTGCCGATGAAGATGTACGAGCTCTCCACCTACTCCTTCCGCCACGAGCAGAAGGGCGAGGTCATCGGGCTCAAGCGCCTCCGGTGCTTCACGATGCCCGATATGCACTCGCTCTGTCTTGACATGCCGCAGGCCTTAACGTGCTTTGAGGAGCAGCTTGCCATGGGCTGGCAGACCGGCAGGGACTTCGAGACCGAGCTCGTTGCCGCGTTCCGGTGCACGAAGGACTTCTATGATGAGAACGAAGCATGGGTCAAGAAGATCGTGAAGGACTCAAACTGCCCGATGCTCATCGAGATCCTCTCCGACCGTGTCCACTACTGGGTTGCCAAGATCGACCTTGCAGCAATCGACGGCCAGAAGCGCCCGATCGAGAACCCGACCGTCCAGATCGATGTCGAG
>DUHF01000004.1:4462-4614 GCA_013331015.1 Methanoregula sp. | reverse complement strand
ATCCTCCACTGCTCCCCCACGGGCAGTGTCGAGCGGGTCATGTGTGCAATCTTAGAGAACATCTCCACCCAGGAAGTTCCCGGGTTCCCCACCTGGCTTGCGCCCGTGCAGGTCCGGGTCGTGCCGGTAACCGAGAAGCACATCGCGTTTGC
>DUHF01000004.1:0-4435 GCA_013331015.1 Methanoregula sp. | reverse complement strand
ATGGGCAAGAAGGTCCGCGAAGCGGGCATGGACTGGGTCCCGTACGTCATTGTGGTCGGGGACGAGGAAGTCGCATCAAAGAACCTGACCGTGACGGTCCGGAAGAAGTCGCAGCCGAACAAGCCCTTCAAGGAGCAGATGACCACCGATGCGCTCATTGCAGCGGTGAAGAAGGAGACGGATAAAAAACCGTTCCGGCCCTTGTATACACCCCGTAAGCTTTCGATGAAAGCCCGGTATATCTGATCTTTTTTTTAACTGGATTCAGGCAGAGGGTTCCTGCAAGCGGTACCGCACATCCGGTACACTGATCTCGAACCGGGCCCCTTTTCCATAAACCCCGGTCTCCCGGATCGAAATGCCGGTCGTTGCGAGGATCTCACGGACCAGTAAGAGGCCCAGGCCGGATGTGCTCTTGTTCCCCCGCACAAAGATACGTTCTTTCTCCGCTGCAGGAATACCCGCCCCATCATCCTCATAGACGATGAGGAGATCGTCGCCACTCTTCCGGGCAGAAATTTTCACGGTCGTGAAATGGCCCCCGTGCCGCAGGGTATTGTCAAGGAGGTTGTAAAAGACTTTGAGGAGCAGGGGATCGGAAAAGATCTCAACGCCTTCGAGGTTCTCAAGCAGGAGCGTGATCATATCAGCCGCGAGGAGGCTGGCTGCTCTCCGGATTACGGGAGCAAGCGGTTGCCAGCAGGGTTCCCGGGCTCCGATCTCCTCGTAATCCCCGGAAAAACGGACCTGCTCCTTTATCGCTATGAGGATAAGTTGCTGTTTATGGAGGTAATCGATGATGGCGGGATCATCCGTATGCGCCTGGATCAGTTCCCCGTAACCGGAGAGTGCCGCCACCTTGTTGAGGAGATCGTGCCGCGAGATTGCCGCAAAGCGCTGCATGTCGCACAGAGACTGCTGCTTCTGGACGGCAAGGTGGAGCTTGTGGGTGAGATCAGAGAATGGTGCATCAAGGTTTTTTCCTTTGCGCAGGTAGAACATGGCACCGGCATTCAGGGCATCGATCACGATATCTCCGGGTCCCGGCGCCGTGCCGGTCAGGATAATGAAGGGGGTCTGATCCCCCAAAACTCTGAGTTCCTTTAAGAGGTCAAGACCGTTCATCACCGGCATGTCATAATCCGAGATGATGGCATCATAGCGTTGTTTTGCAAGGGCGGCAAGTGCGCTCTTTGCCGAACGGCAGGTGTCGACCGAGAATGCGCCGGACCGCTCAAGGTGCAGTTTTGCCACCTCGAGCAGGTCGGGTTCGTCATCGACAATAAGCACGGAGATCATAAAAAATCACGGCGGGAAACCTGCACCGGGAACCGGCGAAGTACCAGTAGTTTTATTTTTTCGTATTTAAATTTTATTTATTTGAGAAATGATGAATCCGGGCATTTTTGACGAAATTTTCCACTTGGGATGGAAATTTCAAAACGTGCCCCGGCGCCCGGCTCTCCCGTCTCTGCAATCGTGATGCCGGTGATGCTTAAGATCTCCCGGGCCAGAAAGAGGCCAAACCCGCCGCTCCCCTTCCCGACATTCTTGTTAAAGATCTTCTCCTTGCGATCCGCAAAAACACCAACGCCATCGTCTTCTACCACCAGCAGGTAACCGGCTGGCACAGGGGTACCGGAGATCCGGATTTTTGTGATCTTTTCCCCGTGCTTTTTGGCATTTTCAACAAGACAGGACAGGACGTTATCCAGCATCGGGTCGGCATAGACAAAAAGGCCCGGGGCCTCATTCTCCACTGCAACCGGACCCAGATCGATCATCTTTTTTACCGCTTCAAGCACGATTGCAAGTTCCTGCCAGACCGGTCTCTTCACCCCGAGGTTCTCGTACTCCTTGGTGAACTCGATCTGCTGGCGGATTGCCGTTGCCGAGAACTCAACGCGGCTTAGGTATTCGATGAGTTCGGGATCTTTTGTGGATCCCCTGGCAAGTTCAAGATAGCCCATCACGCCCGTGAGCTTGTTCTTGATGTCATGCCGGGTCATGCCTGAAAGGAGGTTGAGTTTCCGGTTTGCCTGTTCAAGGGCGCTTGTCTCAAAGGACCGGGTCGTGACCTCAAAAGAAGAGATCCTCACCCGTTTGTCTTCCTTATCATACGAGATCGTCAGGGAGAAGAGGGCGGTTCCGATCCGTATTTCACGGGTGACCGGAGAGCCACCCGCTGCAACAAGATCAGAAACCAGCGAATCGAAATCTGCCGGAATGAAGGCCGCGGGATCCGGTGACATCCCCAGGTTACCCAAAACAGCCCGGGTGGCAGGATTTGCATAGGTGATGTTTTTGTCTGAATCGATCTCGATGACCGGGTCGGGACTCTCTTCCGCAAACCGGGCCAGGTGCCGGGACTGCATCTCAGATGAGTCCTGCACGGTACGGTCATGGACGATGACAATGAGCTGATCCTCACCCTGCACCGGTGCCAAAATGAGCGTAACCTCCGAAGGGAAGATACGCCCGTTCCGGGTTTTGTGCATCCAGCCAAAGCATTGCGGGCTGCCCGCCCGGGCTTTCCGGATAGAGTCTGCTGCAAGATCCGCCGATGCCCTGCCGCCGGGCTGCTCCGGGGGGGAAAAGGTGAGCGGGTCCTTGCCGATCATCTCCGCGCGGCTGTACCCGAACAGGCGCTCCGCGGCAGGGTTGCAGTCCGGGAAACGATCGCTCATGACAAAGATCGCGTCAGCGGATTTTTCAAACAGGGCGCGGTACCGTCCCTCGCTCACCAGCAGGGAGCGCTCACGGGTTTTTCGTTCGGTGATCGGCCGGACCGTGATAACGATCCCGTCAATTCCTGTAACGTCAAGCAGGTTTGTTGCACTTGCCTCGACATCAACGTAATGCCCCCCGGCATGCCGAATCCGGAACTCCGTGGGTGTGCCGGCATCTGTTTTATTGCAAACCTTCTCCAAAGCATCCTTCACGCGCTCCCGGTCATCGGAATGGATGTACTCAAGCGGGTCTTTTCCCGCTACCTCCGGAGGATCATACCCGAAGATCCGCTGGGCTGAAGGCGAACTGTACGCAATCTGCCCGTTGCGATCGATGATCCAGATCATGTCAGACAAGCCCTGGACCAGGTTCCGGAACCGTTCCTCACTCCCCAAGAGTGCCCCTTCTGCCTGTTTCCGGAGCGTGATATCCTCGCCTGAGAAGAGGATACCCGTCACCCGGGCATGGTCGTCTTTGAGAAGCGTATTGTGGAAAGCAAGGATCCGTTCCTCCCCATCCTTCCTGATCACCGGATTCTCGTGGTACTCCACCGGCGCGACGTCCCCGCGGGTAATCTGGTCAAAGACCGAGCGCACCTCGTCCTGCACCTTCTCCGGCAGGCAGGTGGTTATCCAGTCCCTCCCTGACAGTTCCTCTTCTGCGTACCCGAGGATCTCCAGGCCCCGGCGATTGATCCGGGTGATCTTCCCTTGCGTGTCCAGCACCGCGATCATGACGCCGGCCATATCGAGATACTGCTGTGCCAGGTCACGCTCCTTCCGGATTGCCTCTTTTCCTTGCTTTTGTTCAGTGATATCCGTGACAAAGGAGTAGAAGTACTGGAGGTTTTCCCCCGTTTCGGGAACGCGGTGGACGAACATTTCAACCGGCACCCTTCTGCCGTCTTTTGTGAAGTACTCCTTCTCGTACCGCTGCGGGACACCGGTCCGGATAAGTTCCCCGATCGCGGCATTCTCCCGGCCGGCAAATTCCGGTACTGTGAGATCCGTCCAGTTCATCTGCTGCAGTTCATCTTCAGGATAACCCAAAAGATCGCAGAGGGCCGGATTCACGATCCCGAACCTGCCATCCGGGTACCCGATCCCGAAGGGCTGGGAGGAGTGTTCCAGGATCATTGCCAGCGTCCGCACCTTCTCCTCGCTTCCGGCAAGCGCCTTCTCGGCCTTTGTCCGGCGCGCCTGCTCGTCGAGCATGTCAAGCGCAAACGAGATGTCATCTGCGATCTCTTCAAGGAGGGCGATCTCAGCAGAATTGAAGAAGTTTTTTTGCGAGGCATAGATCACGTATGCCCCGACAACCACTCCATGGAGACGGAACGGGAACACACAAAAAGAGCGGTAGCCGCGCTTCAGTGCTTCATCGCGCCATGGCTCCACCCGCGGGTCGGTTTCAATGTCATTGCAGGTATCGTACCGCCCCTCCCGGACTGCTGTTCCGACGGGCGATGCTCGTTTCTGCTCATCATCACCGCATTGCTCTATTGCCGAAAGGTACCCGTCTTCATGGCCGGCATGGGCAACCGGGCGGAGCATGAGGGAGTCGTGGTCGAGCAGGCCAATCCAGGCCATCCGGAACATCCCGTACTCAACCGAGATCCGGCAGATGCCGGCAAGAAGTGACGAAAGATCCTTGGTCCGGACAATGGCCTGGTTGATCTGGGAGAGGACGGCATAGAGACGCCCGG
>DUHF01000252.1:1871-3270 GCA_013331015.1 Methanoregula sp. | reverse complement strand
CCCCCATCTTCTGCATGGGGATCGCTTCCCAGCCAAAAGCCCTGATCGACCGGGCGCAGGTCTTCCGCTCTAGGAAGTACGTGCTGAAACTCCCGGTCGTCCCTCCCGAACGCAAAGGCAAACGCATGGGAATCTTCCTCGCCTCCGCCGGGCAGAACTGGGACCATGTCTTTGACGCCGCCGTCCCGTCGGTCAAGTGCTTCTTCCATGTCATCGATGTGAAGGATGCCGACATCCACTACCTGATGGTCAACAACGTGGACGAGAAGGGAGCAATCGAGAGGCACCCGAACGCAAGGAACGATGCGATCAACCTGGGAAAAGCAGTCGTGGCAGAGTTACGAAGCCGGCTCGCAGTGCAGGGGTGAACCCTAATGGCGGTTGTGGTCCTTGGGATATCGGGAAGCCCGCACCGGCACGGCAACACGGAGACGCTGCTCGACAGTTTTCTTGACGGGGCAAAGGATGCCGGTGCAACGGTTGAGAAGGTTGTCTTAAAAGACCTCGACTACCAGTCCTGCCGGGGGTGCAACCTCTGCCATAAGACCGGTAAGTGCGTGGTGCAGGATGACGCCATCGCCCTCTTTGACCGGATCCTTGCTGCCGACACCGTTGCGATCGCGTCCCCGATCTACACGATGGGGATCACCGCGGAAGTCAAGAGCCTAATCGACCGGGGGCAGTACCTGTGGGCGCGGAAGTTTGTGTTGAAGACCCTCTTTTTTACTGACGAGCACATCAAAAGCCACAAGGGGATCTTCATCTCAACGGCCGGCCAGAACTGGGACCATGTCTTTGACGGGGCATTTCCCATGATCACCGCCATCTTCAACGGCACGGGGTTCGAGTACTACGACAACGTCATCGCCAACAACATGGACGAGTTCAAGGGGATCAAAAACCATCCCACCGCCATGAAGGAGGCATACCGCAAAGGGGGAGAAGTTGTGCGGGTCTTAAAAAAGATCCGGGGGCTTGACGAGTAAGGCCCGAAAAATCAGAGGAGGGCAAAGGATCCAAACAGGATTGCAACCGATGCGCCGATGAGGAGGATGAAGACCGGGAGGTTCCACGCCAGAACCTTCTTCCCGTCAAGGATGCTGACCGGGAGCAGGTTGAAGGTGGCAAGCATCGCGTTGATCTGGATGCCGGCAAGGCCGACAAATGCGAGGAGGCTCCCGCTCTTGAGCGCAGTCAGGCCGCCCGCAACGAGGATGAGAGCGGCAAACGGGATGCAGAGCACAAGGTTCACCGCGGGCCCGGCCGCAGAGATGATCCCGTTCTCTTCTTTGGTGAGCATCCGGCCATCCCTGCTGTAGATCATCGTTGCGCCCGGTGCGGCAAAGACAAAGCCCACCAGCGACGCCATCACGACGGCAATAAGCAGCATGATGTTGTC
>DUHF01000252.1:0-1774 GCA_013331015.1 Methanoregula sp. | reverse complement strand
TTCGGGCCCAGTATCCCGTAGGGAGCTATCTGAATGATGGCAAAGGCTATTGCTATTGCCATCCAGGCAACGAAGAGATCCGCTTCTTCCCGCCGTGTTATCCGTTCGAGCATGAGAATTACCAGATCAGTAAAGGGTGCTCCTGCATTATCTGCCTTGGTATCCCGGCATGGCAGGGAGCAGGTTTATAAAAAATCTCGGAAATGTACTTGATATGTCCCTTGAAACGGTCCGGTCTGAGATCTCGCGGGTGGATTTTGATATCATCAGGCTTATCGCACGACGGCAGCACCTGGCAGAGGAGATCGTGAAGATCAAGATCCACCAGGGCCTCCCCATCCATGACGAGCACCGCACGGCACACGTGCTGGAGGCGGTCTTTAACCAGGCAACCGAGTGCAAGATCGACCCGGTGGCAGTCCAGGAGATCTTCCGCATCCTGATCTCCATGAGCGAGGACCGGCAGCGCGGGTTCTCCGGAGAGGGGAACCTGCCCTGAGCAGCCCTTCATTTTTTTGGTGAACTATCCCGCCGGGTGCAGGGATGCAGGTATCGCGCCCCATTAATGATCGCGGGCGTCAGGACCGGGCCAACATTATTTGGGCGTTGCTGCAGCTCCTTCATTGCCCTGCGGGATGTTCCTGCGGGCACACCCAACGTTCGGACCGGCCCTGCTGACGCCCGGCAGGGCAGACGTTGTCACCCCATCCAGTCAAAAAGGATGATCAGCCCAAGGGCAATCAGGATGAGACTGATGAGGGCCCGGAGCGCCCGCTTGTTCTCAGTCCTCAGCCGGTCTGCCCGTTCGGGCGAGATGCCATACGCGACGAGGAGCGTGATGAGGATGAGGGGGAGGACGAAGATAAGGTTGTAGAAGACAAGCCAGACAATGCCGGTCATGACGCTCATGTCCCGGCCCATGAGCCCGAGGATGCTGATATAGATCCCCCCGGTGCAGGTGAAGCCGAGGACCCCGGCAAGGATACCGAGGATGAAGGCAGCGGGCAGTGTTGCTTTACGGGCATAGTCTCCGAGGAATCCCTTGTGGGATGCCGATATGGAGAGGAAGAACGTCTCTTTGTTCCGGAGCAGGTCGGCAAGGTTGATGAGCCCGAAGAGGAGCGCGATCAGCCCGCCGATGATCGAGAAGACGCGGGAGAGGCCGGATGCAGCGATGACCGAGAAGAGGCCGATGCCCACGAGCAGGTGGAACAAAAACATTGCCGAAATATAGGCTCCGCCGGCAAGGAGGATGCGCTTCCTGCTGCCGGCAGCAGCCATCGTGATGAGCAAAAAGACTAAAACGGCAAGTCCGCAGGGGTTGGTGCTGTCAACGAGCGCTGCACCGAAGACGAGCGGGAGGCTGATCCGGGACGATTCCACTGCTGCGCCGGGATCAAAAAATCCCGACCATGGCTGTGCCGTACTGTTCTTTGAGGCCAGCCGCTTCTTCTCTTCAAGGATGGCGCCTTCGAACTGGCTCGTTATCACCTGGTCCCCCTCCAGTGCCCGGTCCCCGATGAAGACGAGGGGAACACCCGGGTTGCTGATGCCGTACCGGTGGCTCATGGAAAGGAACCGTTCCCGGTTCTCTGCATTGGTATAGACCTCGAGCCTGGTGAGGTTGAGTTCGGGATACCGGGTCTCGAGGTCGAGGAGGAGGGGTTTTACCTTGTCGCAGTGGGTGCAGGTGACTCCATAGAAGTAGACCGCATCCACGGGGGGGACGGTCCGGATGACGGTGGCGTTGGAGGCGAGGACCGATTGGGGGGTA
>DUHF01000002.1:217-5946 GCA_013331015.1 Methanoregula sp. | reverse complement strand
GGCTCCTGGACGACCACGGTGTCCCCGCCGGGCCCGACGCGGGTGAACCGGACGATGACAAGGGAGGCAGGCTCCGGGGCGGAGATCCCCTGCGTATTGGTGACGGCCACCTTCGCAAACCCCGTCTCGTTGTCGATCCTGGCCACCACGTTCGACCCCGGGATATCGCTGCTCGCGGAGATGCTCTCGATACGGACGACATCCGGATCGTAGGACAACGCAAACCCCACGCCGGTCGCCGCCTCAACCCCGGAGATGATGACGGGGAGATCGGCGGTGCCCTCAAAGGAGCCCCCCGGCGCTGCAATTCGGGTTTCTGCACTCGCATTTCCGATCAACATGCATGCCGCCAGACAGAATAATAGTAGTAGAGTAGAGTATCTCATCTATCGCCCTCGGTGATATTCGTTTTCAGGTTGGTCCGATATTACAGTTGTGCTTTATGAGCCCGGCAAACAGCACGGCAGGTGTCAGAACCGCCGGAGTTTCGCACAGGAGATAAAGAGGGGTTTGCCCCTCACGGCCGGTTTCACAACGCCGGGATCTTCTCGACGAAGTAATAGGCGATCTTCGCCGCATCCCCGATATCGATCGCACCATTCTCGTTGAAGTCGGCGTCAGGGTCGGCAACCGCCTTCCCGACGACCATATGCGCGACAAGGGCGACATCGCCGATGTCCACCTTGCCGTCTCCTTTAAAATCACCTTTCATGTTTGTGACGGTGATGTAGCCGGCCTTCATCTCGGTATCGCTCCCGGCCGCGTTCTCGACCTCAAGCGAGACGGTGTAGGTGCCCGGGGTTCTGTAGGTGTGGATCGGGTGCTGCTCCGCCGAGGTGTTGCCGTCACCGAACGCCCAGGACCACGACGACATTGGGCTACCGGCTGAAGTGTCATTAAACTGCACGGTGAGCGGGGTGGTGCCGGCGGTGGTGTTGGCAGCGAAGCCTGCCCGCGGGGTTGCGTCAACGACTTCGAAGTTGAGACGGGTGTAGATATCATCTACACCCGGTGAATCCAGGGCAGTGATGAGAGCAGTTGCAGCGTCGAAGGCCAGGAGGGTAGTGAGTGTCACGTTGGCGACGCCCTCTCCGTATATCACCCCGGTGGCGGTGTCGGCCATGACGCCGAAGTCATAATCCACCGGGTGCTGGACGACCACGTAATACTGGCCTTCCCGGAGATCAATGGTCTCACCTTCCCCAAGGACGTACTCGAAGGTGCCATCGGCCTCAACGCTGACGGCCCGTACCCCCAGGGCTCCATCGTAACCGCCATAGTAGTCCGGGCCGAAGATCCAGATGTTCACGTTGGCCGGCGCTCCCCCTGCGGTCCCGGTGATCCGGTACTCATCGCCCGGGGTAAGGGTGGTGCTGGAAGCCTCGGCGGTGATGAAGGCGGGTCTGAGCTGGATGGTGGTCGTGGCGTAGACGGCATCGGAGAGGTGAGCCTTGTCTCGCGGGGTAGAGACGGCGTAGATCGTGTAGCCACTGGAATTAAGGGTCCCATTGAGGCTGGCAGTGTCCCACCTGTAGGACCAGGTATCATCGGCCTCGACATCCACCGTGGTGAAGGTTGCCGGAGTGCCGTCCATCAACGGCACGCCAAGGTCTTCAAGCCTGACACCGTTGGTGTTGAGGTTCGGACCGGTCAGGAAGAGGTAGGTAGTAGAACTGTCGGTGTTCGTACCGGAGAGGGTGATCTCCTCACCGACATAGTAGAAACCGGTGCCGGAGGAGGTCAGGGTGACAGCGCCCTGCTCAACCGTTACCACAACGTCGTCGGATAGGGCGGTGTCAGCCGGGTCGACGACCGTGATCGTAAAGTTCTGGGCTCTGGTGGCGTGGGTTGTATTGAACTCGACCATACGTGTTCCACCTGCGCTGGTGGCGATCTGAGCCCTGGTGTCGGTGAAGTCTGCAGCGTCAGTAACGCCTACCAGATCCACGCCAGGCGTTACCCCCACCTGTCCGGGTGTGATCAGGGGATACTCCGCCGCAGTGGGGAGACCAGCGTCCCTGACGTAGAGCCAGTAGGCTCTGGAAGTCTCACCCGAGACCGTTACGATGAAATTATAACTGCGAATCACGCTGTCTTTATTGGACACAATCGAAGGTGGCTGAGCAGTTACCGGGGCAGCTGCCCTCACTGCCTCGTATGCATTGACCCTTCCTCCTGAAACCATCTTCCCTGTGTATGCCGGTTTTATATCCACCGTATCGAGGATGATCTCTTTCATCTCAGTTGCACTCAGAGACGCATTGACCGATCGAACCAGTCCCGCCACCCCGGATACGTGGGGAGTAGCCATCGAGGTTCCGGACATATACGCGTAACCTGCGGAGAGCGATTCTATACCCACGACGTCGACATCGTCGATGAGAACACCGTCCCTCTGGCCTGAACCATCGGTCTCAAGAATAAATCCGATGTATACCGGATTTCCATCGTACATGCTGAGTGGCACGGCAACAGTATACCATTCTCCTCCGCTTGAGCCGGTAAGAGAACCACGTGAATAATAAACAGTATTGTTCGGAGATGAAACAACATAGAGTCTGTCGTTGCCTTCCAGGTCCCACCTGGCATTAAAGATGAGTGTTGTCTTCTGCAGGCCATTTAGATTGATGGGATCCTTCGTGGTCAGCCACGCCTCAGTGTTCGGCGAATAATAGCCGGCAGGGCTGTCATCCGCTGCGGACGGGGCGCTCGTGTAATAAGCCGTGTTCAACCCCCACGGTGCATCGGCGTCCCACGCCTCCAGCGAGTTCATGGTGTCGGAGAAGGCTGTCACCTTGTTCAGGGTGACGCAGGTACTGAGAATATATTCCCCGGGCGCTGCAACGTCCACGGATGTCGCGCCGAAGTGTGAGAACGATGCAAGCTGCTCAGTGTTGGTGCTTGCGGCGACCGCGAGAATGTTTTCACTCGCATATGACGATGGATAGTGAGGATTAAGATCATTGTTCAGGGCATTGTTTCCCGCGGCACAGACAACCAGTGCCGGAGTTTCAGCGATTGCATCCGCTAACGCCTGGCTGTAACCCCCTCCGCCCCAGGAGCAGCTGATGACGTCCGCACCCATCTCGGTTGCATACCGGATAGCGAGGACTGCACCTTCAGTATCCCCCTTCCCATCCGGGCCGAGGAACCGGAGGGGCATGATCTTTGCATCCCACATCACTCCGGCGACGCCGAGGGAGTTGTTCCCGACAGCGGCAATGGTCCCGGCACAATGCGTGCCATGGCCGTTGAAGTCACCGGGGTCGTTGTCGTCATCGTAGAAGTCCCAGCCGTAGACGTCGTCGATATACCCGTTGTTGTCATCATCGAATCCGTTGTCCGGGATCTCCCCCGGATTTGTCCAGATGTTTGCAGCGAGGTCCGGGTGGGTGTACATGACTCCAGAATCAACGACGGCAACGATCACATCCCGAGATCCTGTGGTGATCGACCAGGCCTCCGGTGTGTCAATATCAGCGTCCGTGGTGCCGGTTCTCCCATTGATTGTCTGCCCGGTGTTGTGCAGGCCCCAGAGTTTGCCGAACTCAGGATCGTTTGGGATACGGCCCGCCCCGCCTCCCCCTCCTTGGGCGGGTGGGGCCGTGGGTGCGGGCGTGAAGTCCGGCAATTCCTGGTATTGGGGTCCGTCTGGCATGGCATCGGCATAATAATAGTAGTTGGGTTCAGCGTAGAGGACATCCGGGTTCCGGGAGTAGGCACCGACGGCTTCAGTCACCGACAGGGCTTCCGGCAGCTGCAACACCTGCATACCTGAAAGGCCGATGTCGCTATAGTCCATGGTGACAACCGAGCCGGTTTGAGAGTGCGTTGTCTCCGACACCTGCGCCAACAGGGACGGTGAACTTGCCACATCCGGCTTGAATCGGATGATGATCGATCCCGGGTCGTAAAGGGGCCTTTCCTGGGCAGTTGCCGGGAGAGACAGGCCTGCACCTTTTTCCGGCTTTGTACTCATTTGTACTTCAGCTCTATCGACCTCATCTTCTCCTGATGTGTTCGTGAGCATCATCGGTCTCTCGAATCGCTCGAGCGTCCCAGGCGAGAGGACAATCTGGCCGGCAGAGTTCCCTGAGCCGTACCACTCCCACAGTTCACCGTCCGCAACAGCAGCCGATACGGGGATAATACTCATACAGAAGATGAGGCCGAAGAAGAACAAAACAGCAACAGACTTTGTCATAGAGGATCACAGAATCCCGGGACGGATGGATTTCAACGGGAGAATTAGTGTGCCATGATCAGACAACAGCACACCCTTGTGTACAGTGTAGCAGCGTCGAGCCTTAACTCCCGATAAACCCACCCATATCATATGAACATTTTGTTGGTTGAGGCTGCATTAAATCTTTCTAAAGGGTTTTTCACCCCCTAAATAACATTCGATACGTTATCCCCCATCACTGTCAGCAATCATTCCAGAAGAGTGCTCGGAGTTCGCTCTATCTTTGAACCCGGGAGTTGGGATGAGCTGACAGGCATTACACGGATGATCGTGCCAAACAACAGCCTCAGAGATATCGGAGATCTCCTCAAAAGAGTGAGTTCCGCCCTTCCTCTCTCATTACAGCGCCGGGATCTTCTCGACGTAAAAGTAGGCGATCTTCGCCGCATCACCGATATCGACCGCGCCGTTGCCGTTGAAATCGGCGGCAGGGTCGGCCGTCGCCTTCCCGACGACCATATGCGCGACAAAAGCGACATCGCCGATGTCCACTCTGCCGTCGCCTTTGAAATCACCCTTGATGCCCGCAGCCGTGAGATCGAGGCGGGTGGAGACGCCGGGGGTGTAGACCGCTGTCCCGGCGGGCATGCCGTTCACGAGGAAGACAATCGCTTTCCCGGCATCGCCGTCCTCCCCGCAGACGACCAGGCGCTNNTCAAAGAGGGCATCCCCGCCGTAGACCCCGGCAGTTGTCAGGGCAAGCGACCCGCAGTCGCTGCCATTGATCCGGGCGGTGACGACGGTCCCGGCCGGTGCCGGGCTCCCGTCGATCGTGACCGAGCCCGAGAACTCCATGGGAAGGAGGGGGACGGCGGACGCAGGGGCCGCAAGGGCGAGGAGGAGGAGCAGAACGAGGATCCGTCTCACCCGCATCACACCCCTATGGCACAGAGGGTGCCCGGCCCGGTCATGTAGAGCCAGTAGCCCCGGCCGGGGTAGACCAACCTGCTGTCGGTGTTCGTGCCGCTCCCGCCGTTGATGATCCCCGTCTCGAAGGCCTGGGTTTGGGCGTCAAACCCGATCAGGGTAGTCCATTGCCCGTCGACGGAGAGGAGGGTGTCCCTCGCCGTTGTCGGCGCCGTGCCGGCGATCCCGACGGCGTTCCAGCCCGCCGCGAGGGTGCGTTCCGCAGGCGGGGTAAGGAGGTCGGTCGAGAGGGTGAGGGGGACCGTCACAGGACCGGTCGAGTAGATCCAGATCCCTTCGAGAGGGGCAAGGCGGTCGGTCTCCTGGAGGTTTATCCAGTCCCCTGAGATCGTGTCATACTTGAGGGCCGAGTGGCTGTCGGTATCGACGCCGGCAAATATCGCCGCGGTGTCGTTCCCTGCCGCAAGCGGCCGGGGGATCGAGACGAAGTTCCAGCCCGGGGAGAGGGTGAGGTTCTCGCCGGGGAGCGGGACTTCGGGACCTTCGGTCACGCTGAAGGTCGCGGTCGAAGTCGTGTCGGTTTCGATGGACTCGACGTTGACGATGTACTGGTCGG
>DUHF01000002.1:0-129 GCA_013331015.1 Methanoregula sp. | reverse complement strand
GCCGCGAGGTTCGTGGTGCCGGAGACCGTGAACATGCTGCCTGCGGTCGGCTCACCGATCGGGTCGATAAGAATCCAGGGAGCCTCGATGAGGAAGGTGAGATCCGCATAGATATCATCGACGTCCGGG
>DUHF01000280.1 GCA_013331015.1 Methanoregula sp. | reverse complement strand
AGGAATCGATAAAGAGCAATGCCCCACGGTTCTCCGCCCGCCGGATGGTCAAGGAGTACGTCTCGAAATATTACCCGCAACTGGTGACCGGGGCTGACCTGGCCTATTCCTGTGCGATCCGGCGGTAGGTTAAAAACTGCTGGCGGCCCCTGCTGGTTTTTTACCCGTTACCGTAGAATTCACATTAGTTAAAGATCACATGAGGCACGAGATGACCGATCCCTACCCGATCCTCCTTGGCGGAATAAAAAAACAGACAAGCGAGACCATTACGGTCCGGTTCCCGTATACCGGGGAAGTCTATGCGCAGGTCTGTCAGGCCGGAACAAACGAGCTCAAAGCCGCAGTTGCGGCAGCCTGTGCCGGCTATGAGAAGACGAGAGTGATGACCAGTTACGAGCGATCGGAGATCCTCTTCCGGCTCGCGGACGCGATCCACAACCGTATGGACGAACTGGCAGAAGTGCTCGTCATGGAGGGTGGCAAGACCCGGAAGTTTGCCAAAGCCGAGGTTGCCCGGGCAGAGATCACGGTGAGGACTACGGCAGAGGAGGCAAAACGGATCCATGGCGAGGTAATTCCGCTCGACTGGAGTCCCGATACGGCCGGCCGGACCGGTTTTATCCAGCGGTTCCCGCTCGGCCCCGTGGTCGGGATCGTGCCGTTCAACTTCCCGCTCAACCTTGCCTGCCACAAGCTCGCCCCGGCTATTGCGGCAGGAAACTCCATCATCCTCAAACCCGCATCAGCTACGCCCGTCTCAAGCCTGATCCTTGGAGATCTCGTGGTCGAAGCAGGTCTTCCGCCCGAAGCCGTGAGCGTAGTTCCCTGCACCGGTGTCCGTGCTGAGCAGCTGGTAAAGGATCCCCGCGTGGCATATTTCTCCTTCACCGGTTCCCCGGCGGTGGGCTGGCACCTGCGGTCGATTGCGGGGCGCACAAAAGTTGGACTTGAACTGGGGGGCAATGCTGCGGCGATAATCCATGAGGATGCGAACCTTGATTTCGCCGCATCACGGATCGCGACCGGCGGGTTTGTGAACGCCGGGCAGGTCTGCATATCCGTCCAGCGGGTGCTCATCCACCGTCCGGTATATGAGCAGGCTCTTGAAAAGATCCTTACTGCGGTAAAAGCACTGAAGTTTGGCGATCCCCGTGACCCGGCCACCGATGTCGGGCCGATGATCGACCGGCTCAAGGCAGAGGAGGCGTACCGTAAGGTAAACGATGCACTGAAGCAGGGGGCAAAGGTCCTGCTTGGCGGGAACCTGAGCGGGAATATGTTCGAGCCGACCGTACTTTCCGGAACCACTCCAGCCATGCGGGTGAACCGCGAGGAGGTTTTTGCTCCGGTCATCTCGGTTGCACCCTATGATGACTTTACCGAAGCCCTCCGCACCGCCAATGACGGGGAGTTCGGGCTGCAGGTCGGGATCTTCACGCAGAACCTCAACCGGGCGATGCAGGCATTTGCCGGCATGGACGTCGGGGGTGTGATCGTCAACGACATCCCCACGTTCCGGGTAGACCAGATGCCCTATGGCGGGGTAAAAGCATCGGGGCTCGGCCGCGAGGGACCGCGATACGCGATAGAAGAGATGACGGAGATGCGGCTGATGGTCATCAACCGTGACGGCGGGATTGGGTAGATAATTAAAAAACGTGTTTACTCGATCTTCAGGTTCTCCGGTGAGAACAACCGTATCAGCTGCTCGATATGGCCAAATGCTTTTTTGTGATCGATGTAGATCCGAAACGAGCTCTTATCCTTCAGCGTAATTGTCAGGTACCCGGACAGCAGGACCGGTTTCTTCAGATCGAGTTTATCAATCTGCTCTTTTTCAGCCTCAAAAACCCTGAATTTTTCTAGGTCGGCAATTGACTTCTGCCGCGTATCGACAGTAGTTCCGAAGAGTTCGTCCATCATGAATGCCCCGAACTGGACTCCTCCTGACCCTCCCGCGGGATTCAGTTCAGGATTCTGGATGACAAAGAGCCGCTTGTTCGTTGCGTAGATCCCAAATCCCCCGGTCGCCGATCCGATCGCTCCTGCAATCGCCCCGCCGACTCCCTCTCCCGAAACCTTCAGCGTGATGCTGGAGATGCCTCCAAGATATTCCTCGACTTCCTTTCCCGGCTGGGGCTCTCCTACGGTAATTGATTCTACCGCAGCGATGAGCCCACCCCTGCTATCGAAGACCGGTGAACCTTTTCCCCAGAGGAGCATCGGTTTGCCCTGGATTTTTACGTTCTCGACCTCCCCGATGAAGGTGTCCCCGACTTTCCTGATGGATGACGGGAGGCCGACAGGGACGGTTCCGGGAGGGGCGATGATCTGGTCTATGAGCATGGGTACCGGTTTCCCGTAGAAAGGTACCGCATATTCCTGTTCGCCCTTCCCCAGCATCACGTCCGGTGAAACACCGGTGAGCTCAGCGATTGCTTTATTCCACGCAATGATGACACCTTTCCTGTCAACGGCAAAAACCGGGGTATCGATCGTCCGGATGGTGTCGACAAGTCCGCTCCAGTTTGTGTCCTCCTCCCTCTGGGGTTCGGGTTGTGGTGGGATTTCAGGGACTGCTGCTGTGGATCCGGCAGCTGGTTCCTCAGCGGGACCTTCAATCTGGACGGGCTCTTTTACCCCGACCCTGATAATGCGGGAGATCTCCCGGCCGGAAACCTGGTACTGGGACAGTGCTCCTCCTGATGCAAAGAAGCCATGATAAGACCACTGGCGGAGATCGGGCTTCCTGCTGCCGTCAACGATCCGGTGCTCGAACAGTGCCTCAGGGTTGACGGTCGAGAGATCCTGCAGGTGTGCCATCACCTCCCTGCGGTCTTCGTCGGGAATACGGGAGAAGAAGTTCTTGTTCAGGAGATCCTCATAGGGTGTGTTGAAGAATTTCACCCCTGCCTCATTGACAAATGTGATGGTGCCATCTGGGTTAATGCGAAGAATGATCTCTCCCTGGCTTTCTACTACGGACTTGTAGAACTTTTCCCACTCCTTAATCTCCCGGCCTGCAATCTTCTCCGGGACGCTCTTCCGGATAAATGCCGAAAGTTTCCGGATTTCCGTGGTCATGTCGGTTCCTTTCTGGAGATAAAAGTCCGCCCCCGCATTGATCGCATCGATTGAGATGTGGGCGAGCCGCCTTGCGGTAACGATGATGAAAAGCGACTCGCAGCCACGGGACCGGACCTCTCTAAGGAAGGAAAGTCCGTCCATCTCCGGCATGGCATAGTCCGCGCTTATGACATCAAAATACTCTGAATTCAGCAGCTCAAGGGCTTCAGAAACGCCAGCTACGGTAGTGACCAGGAAGCCTTCGCGCTCAAGGAGCTGCTGGAAGGCGTCAAGAAACAACGGCTCGTCATCAACGCAGAGAATTGATATGGGATCGGGATCCGGCATGATTGGCCCCAAGGTATGTGTCATTCTTACCTTTTATAGTAAAAAACAATTCGTTTTGTTTTGATGACGGAGAACCGAAATCCGGATAAACCGGCAGGATCAATTCTCCCGCATGCAGGTAGCGATAATCGGGGCATCGGTTTGCTCAGATGAGTGTTATGCAATGGCAGAGCAGGTAGGCCGGCTGATCGCACACCACAACGCAACGCTCGTTTGCGGCGGGATGGGTGGCGTGATGGAGGCTGCCTGTAAAGGGGCTCGCGAGGCCGGCGGAAGAACAATCGGGATCCTTCCGGACACCGGAAACGGGAACCCGTACCTTGATGTCGTGATCCGGACCGGTCTTGGCCATGCACGAAACGTGGTGGTTGTCCAGTCGGCCGATGCAGTGATTGCAATCGGGGGAAGCCACGGCACGCTCTCCGAGATCGCGATTGCCCTGAAACTGAAAAAACCGGTCTTCGGGCTTGGCACCTGGGATATCAAAGGCGTTGTTGCATGTGCCGGGCCGGAGGAGGCAGTGGAGCGGGCAGTGAGACAGGTTGCCTGAAAAAAACCTGAGTCTACCCCGTCCTCCCGACCACCACCCTTATTCCCCCGTCTGTCCCACTAATCATTAATGCGGATCGCGTTCGTCAACTCCCGGCAGGACAAGGCCGGCATTAATATCCGCTACCACCTTGAGCAGCTGCTGAGCGATCCCGCCGGGACATGGCTGCGGCCCGGCCGCTCGT
>DUHF01000014.1 GCA_013331015.1 Methanoregula sp. | reverse complement strand
TCACCACTTCGCCGTGCATGCACACTCCCGAGGAGGTTCAGAGTGTTGCTGAGCATATCGGCATGGTCCTGCGTTCCACCGGCAAAGTGAAGCGGGGTCTTGGCACAATCCGCCAGGATGTCAATATCTCGATTGCGGCCGGAGCCCGGGTCGAGATCAAGGGCGTGCAGGACCTGGACCTCATCGCTGAAGTGGTCCGGCGCGAGGTGCAGCGGCAGCAGAGCCTGCTTGCTATCCGCGACGAACTGGTGAAGCGCGGGGCAGTGGTGGATGCAACCGCGGGTGTCGAGGTCACGGCTCTTTTTAAGGAGACCAAATCCGCGGTGCTCAAAAAGGCCAAAAAGATCCACGCGGTTGTGCTCAAAGGATTCGCCGGCCTTGTCGGCCGCGAGATCCAGCCGGAACGCCGGCTCGGCAGCGAGATGTCGGACTATGCCAAGAAGTGCGGGGTGGGAGGTATCTTCCACACCGATGAGCTTCCTGCGTACGGGGTCACCGCAGAAGAGGTCGCCCACCTGCGCTCATATATGCACGCAGCGGAACCCGACTGTGTCATCCTCGTTGCCGGTGCAAGCGAGAAGCAGGCAACCTGTGCTATCGGCCAGGTGATCACCCGGGCAAAGCTCGCGCTGTCGGACAAGCCGGTGCCGGAAGAGACCCGGAAGATGCTTGAGACCGGGAGCACGGCGTACATGCGCCCGCTGCCGGGGGCTGCCCGGATGTACCCGGAGACGGACGTGCTGCCGGTGCTGATTGACGAGCCCCGGTGGGAAGCGGTTGTCATCCCCGAACTGCTCACGGCAAAGGCAGACCGGTTCGTTGCTGCATACGGGATCGAGCGGAACTATGCCCTCCAGCTGGCAGCGTCCGATAAACTCCCGCTCTTCGAGCAGGCAGTGGCAGAAGGCATCAAACCCAAACTTGCGGTATTCACCATCCTCTCCACCACAACCGAACTCCGCCGTGACGGCGTTGATGTCACAACGATACCGGACCAGGCATACCTCGATACATGGCATGCCGCGAACTCCGGAAAAGCTGCCCGTGAGGCAATCCCCGAGATCTTCCGGAGCATTGCCGGGGGCTGCACGTTTGCCGAGGCCCTTCTAAAACTGGCACCGGCCGTCTCCCGCGAAGAACTTGAGAAGATCGTTCACACTATCGTTGCCGGGCGGGCGGATTTCGTGCAGCAGAAAGGTATGGCTGCCCTCGGGCCCCTCATGGGCGTGGTGATGGCAGAAGTGCGCGGCTCGGTGGATGGCAGGATTGTCAGCGAACTGTTAAAGCAGGAGATCGGGGCCGTAACCTCCCCGAAAAAACCCTGATTTTTTGCCGGATGCAATCCCGCTTCCGGAGCGTGCAGGCGCGAACCTTTATGAGCGGGACAGCAGAATTACATAAGGAGTTTCATTATGGGTAAAACAGGAACAACCCTCTGGGCACAGGTAAAAGGCGTCAAAGGACAGATCCGGCTCGTCCCGAAGAAAGAAGGCGAAGCCAAGACCCCGGGACCGAACCAGCGGTTCAAGGCAGGCGCAAATGTCAAGCAGATCGACCAGATGAACGAGGCCATGGGCGGACGCGGCGGTGCACGCGGGGGCCGTGGCGGGCGTGGCGGCAGGCGCGGCGGCGACCGGTCCGGTGGATCCGGCATGAATGAGTCCACGGCAAACCCGATGATCCGCAGGCGCATGAAGCGCGCAAAGGTCTCAGCGCTCGGATCAAAGGCAAAATCAAGCCGGTAATTCTTCCGGTACGTGCCCGTAAAGGGTCGGGGGGTTTACCCAGACCCCGTAATTTTTTTCATGCATCCCTGTAAGCAACGGGGAGTTGTATCAGGTGATTTGTGTTTTTTAAACAGAACGCTATTTTACTCAAGAATTCCCATGGTGTGTATGGATCTGAAAACCGCAGTCAAGAGTTACCAGTTCGGCGAACGGGCAAAGTCCGAGCTGATCATGTCGTCCCAGTTATGCCTTGCGCTGACCGGGTTTGCCGAAGGGGAAAACGCCGGGGGGAAACGGATGCTCCTCCTCCTTCTGGAGTCCGTTCGGAGCGAACTGCAGTTTGCCGCAAGCAGCACCGGGCAGAATGAATTCGGGCACGCGATAACCTCGCTCAACGATGCCATCTCCCTTCTTGAAAGCAACCAGCCCGAGCAGGCATCGCAGAAGATTGCAGCGGCGATCAGCGCCTCGACTACCCCTGCACAGAATGCATGGCAGGTCCTCTCGGAACATGGACTCCTCTGAGTTTTTCGGGTTTCTCGCACACCGCTCATCGGTCCGGGACTATACGGATGAGCCGCTGACCACGGAGGAGACGGAATATATCCTCGCCTGTGCCAGCACCGCACCGAGCGCCGGCAATCTCGAGGCATGGGATGTCGTTGTCGTAACAGAGGAGGATGCACGGTATGCCCTTGCAGAAGCAGCCTTTGATCAGGAACACCTGGCGCGGGCATCAACGGTCTTTGTCGTCTGCGCGAATTATGTCCGTTCGATGTCGCGGTATGGCGAGCGTGGGATCCTGTACGCCGTTCAGGACGCAACCATCGCCTGCTCATTCATGATGCTTGCTGCCCATGCCAGAAAGATTCACTCCTGCTGGACAGGAGCATTCGATGAAGATGCGGTAAGGGAAGTCCTCGCCCTGCCCCAGCATATCCGTCCCGTTGCACTGCTTGCCGCGGGAAGAGGACACCCGCCGGCAACGCTCACGGAGCGGATGGATGTCGGCGAGCACGTGCACAGCGAGCAATGGTAAGGTGAAAGATGCCGGATTATACTGTTACTTTGGAATCGGCCTGGTTTATCAAGGACGTGAAATCGCTTGACGATGCGATTGGAATCGCTATCAGCGAGGCGGGAAAACGCTTGAACCCGCAGGCAAAATACGTGGAAGTTGATGCAGGGATGCTCTCCTGCCCGTACTGCGAACAGGAACTCTCGAGCGCCATCGTGGTGGCAGACACAGCACTGGTCGGCCTCGTTCTCGAGATGAAGGTCTTCCGCGCCGAGTCGCCGGAACATGCCGGCCGGATCGCCAAGTCCGTGATTGGAAAAGCCCTTCGCGAAGTTCCCTTAAAATTACTGGATGTGCAGGAACAATGATCCATATCGTGGGCCACACGGCTGTCGACCATATTTCAAAAGTCGCCCATCTCCCCGGGAAGAACTGCTCGACCCACATCTCCGACCGGCAGATCTACTATGGCGGCGGGGCGGCAAACATTGCCGCCGGGATCGCAACGCTTAACGGCGAAGTAACGCTCGTCTCCTGCGTGGGCGGGGACTTTGCGGGGAGTGAGTACGACCAGTGGCTCCGCAAGCTCGGCGTTCACCAGCAGTTCTTCGTTGTCCCTGATGCCCATACCCCGACAGCGTTCATGTTCACGGACGAGAGCGGCGACCAGATGACCTTCTTTGAGTGGGGGGCGTCAAAGGCGTTCAACAAGGCAGAGGCGCCGGCTCTCCCCTTTGTCCACATGGCAACCGCTGACCCGGAGTTCAACTGCCGGGTAGCGGAGAAGAGCGAGTTCGCCTGCTTTGACCCGGGCCAGGATGTCTTCTGGTACACCCGGGAGCAGCTCGATTCAATCCTCGATAACATCGAGATTTTGTTTGCCAACCAGCACGAGGTTGCCCACATGTGCCGGACACTTGGCACAACCCGGGAGGAAATCGTGAAACGAGTGGGTACCGCGATCTTTACCATGAGCGGGGATGGCAGTACCCTGTACACCAAAGGAAAAGAGGTCGTCATTCCCGTGGTCCCGGTGACTCTTGCCGATCCCACGGGTGCCGGGGACTCCTACCGGGCCGGGTTCCTCACCGCGTACGTGCGAGGGTATGCACCGGAGACCTGCTGCAGGATCGGCGCGGTCACCGCCTCCTTCGTGGTCGAACATGTCGGCTGCCAGACGCACCTGCCGGCATGGGACGCGATGACTGAACGGTACGGGAAGCATTTCGGAACGCTGGAAACCCCCAAGATTCGGTGAGGAAAATGAGCTGGGCTGCGCTGACATCGGGAGGGAAGGACTCCATCCTCTCCTGCCAGAAGGCTATCGATACCGGAAAAGAGGTCCGGTACATGGTCACGGCCCGGCCCAAAAACAAGGATTCCTACATGTTCCACTCGGCAAATCTCGATGCCGTTCCGGTCATCGCCCGCGCTGCCGGCATGGAATACGTGGAGATCACAACTCATGGGAGGAAGGAGGAGGAACTTGGCGATCTCGAAGCCGGGCTTGCTGCCCTTGACATCGAGGGCGTGATTGCCGGCGCGGTTGCATCGGTGTACCAGGCAGACCGGGTCCGGGCGATCACGGACCGGCTGGGACTGTCCCTCTATACCCCGCTCTGGCACATGGATACCGAAGCGCTGGTGCGGGAGGTTGCAGAACGGATGGACGCCCGCATTGTCGTGACGGCTGCTGAAGGACTTGACGAGAGTTTTCTTGGCGCCCGGTTCGATGAGGCACTCATCGGCAGGCTCAAGGCAGTGGCAAAACTGCATCGCATCAACCTCGCAGGGGAGGGGGGAGAGTACGAGAGCCTCACCCTCAATGCCCCGTTCTTTTCCCGGCCAATAACCTATTCCACATCCGAGATCCGTTCATCGCCCGGCCGGCATGAGCTCGTCCTTGGGGGGTTTAGGTAAATGACACCGCAGGGCAGTGATGTAAAACTCGGGCAGCTTGCCCGGTACATCTTTACCGCCCCATCATGGAAGCGGTCACTGGTCCTCATCCTTCTCCTCGGTTTCCTCATTGATGGTGCCGGGGTAAAATCCTGGTTAAACCTCAACCTCTCGGGCCCCATCTCCTTTACCCTGCCAACGGTCGTCAGCAGTTACCTCTCACTGCCGGAGACCTTTGTCTTCTCCGGCACCCTGATCTTCACGATCCCGGCCATTGCTGCACTTGCCCTGACCAAACCGTTGATCGAACTTGGCGGCAAGACCATGACCTGGAACCGGTCTGCGCTGCTTGCGCTCACCTGCACGGTCTTTGGGGTCATCATCACCATCTCCGCTCTCTTCGTATCGGTGACCCTCATTCCTCTTGCCTATGCCATCTCGCTGGGGTTCATCTTCGGTCTCCGGCTGCTGGTGCTGGTGGCGATCGCGGATTACCGGGTCCCGCGTATGATCCTCCCTGCCCTCACCCAGAGCGGGTT
>DUHF01000192.1:895-3069 GCA_013331015.1 Methanoregula sp. | reverse complement strand
AGCTCGCCTTCCATCTCGTTTGCCACCATCTCGACACCGGTCGATCCCACGGGCGGGATCACGCCTGCAACCGCCCCGACAAAGACCACCTTGTCGGCAAAACTGAACGGCTGGAGTTTTTGTGACTGGTTCTCCTTGGACATGGGGGGAGTCATCTTCCGTGGCGGAACTCCGGCTGCAAGGCACCCGTTGGCAAGCGCGATAACAAAGTCGCCGACCTGGTCCGGGGACTCCATCTCGGCAACCACTCCCGTGCTCCGGACAACGAAGTCCAGGTCCTTCTGGATATCAAGGTGCGCCTCTTCATGACACCGGAGCAGGGTATCCCGCACCAGCTCGGTGACTGCTTCGCGGGTGAGTTCGGTGCCGTCCAGGGTTGCACCAAAGACGGTCTCGCCCGGCTTTGGGGGGCGGATGTCCCGGCTCATGCTGACGGTCTTGTTGATAACATAGGACATCCCCGTCTCAAGGCTGACCCCGGTCAGGATGCATTTTGTCGTGGTGTTCCCCATCTCAACCGACGCCACGATAAAATAGGGTTTGTTCTTGTATTCCGGTATCTGCATGCCGGCCCCATGGGTGATTGACGGAGGTGACGGACTCTCGACAATATGGGGTTTTGGTTTTAAGAAACGGGAAAAAAAACTGGCGCACATATCATGCGATTTTTTACTTCTGGCACTCCTTATACGTTTCGCTTTGGTGCAGGCAGTCCACAACTACGTAAAAAAAAAATTTATTTTTTCTTTGCAGCCATCTGTTTTACGAGACGGGCCTGGATCCCAAAATACTGGGAGACCCCGATAGCATGGCACTGGTCGATGGAATCGCTGTCAAAGGATACAAGGTCGCTTGAATAGATGGCATCCGGAGAACTCCTTCCAAGCACCATAACATGTCCCTTGTAGAGTTCGAGATCCACGGTACCGTTCACCCGCTCCTGCGTGGTGTCGATGAATGCATTGAGTGCTGCATACAGGGGTTCGTACACAAGGCCCTTGTACGCCAGTTCCGACCACTTGTCGTCAACCATCCGCTTGAACGCCAGTTCCGACCGGGTCAGGATTAGTGCTTCGAGATCACTATGGGCTTTGAGGATGACGGTAGCGGCAGGGTGCTCGTAGTTCTCGCGGGCTTTGAGGCCGAGGATACGGTCCTCGATCATATCATTCCGGCCGATACCATGCTTTCCCGCAAGCACATTCAGTTTCTGGATTAACTCGTATCCCCCGTACTTCTTGTTGTTCAGGGCAACGGGTACGCCGGACCTGAATTCAAGGGTGATCTTTTCCGGGGTATCGGGTGCATTTTTTGGGGAAACGGTCCAGGCATAAATCTCATCGGGTGGGTGATAAGCAGGGTCCTCAAGTTTCCCGCCCTCGATGCTCCGGCTCCAGCAGTTCTCATCAATACTCCACGGTTTGTCCTTTTTGACCGGGACCGGGATCCTGTGCTCCTTTGCATACTCAATCTCCCAGTCACGGGTGAGGTTGAGTTCCCGGATCGGGGCGACGACCTCAAGACCGGCGCTCCGGATGATAAAATCGAACCGGAGCTGGTCGTTGCCCTTCCCGGTACAGCCATGGCCGATCGCTTTTGCCTTCTCTTTTTTAGCGATCCTGACCACTTCCTGGGCAATGAGTGGCCGGGCAAGTGAGGTGCCCATCGGGTACCCCTCGTATGACCCGTTCGCCTTGATGGCAGGAAACACATGGTCTTTGACAAAGGCATCCCGGGCATCGATAGTGTAGTGTTTGTCTGCCAGTTTTTTACCCTTCTCCGTGGCAACGGCAATCTCGTCATCCTGCTGGCCGACATGAACTGCAACCGTGACAACGCGATCGTAATCATACCGTTCCTTTAAGAGCGGGATACAGATGGAGGTGTCAAGCCCTCCGGAATATGCAAGAACAATGGTGCCTTTTCCCATGATGGATTCTCCTTACTAGCTCAGGTTATCCTGTAATGATTGGCGTTTTCTCCTTAATATTCCCAAGGGAAGCCAGTGCCGTACGGATGATTACCAGCCATCATCTTGTGTAAGATGACAAAGAACAAAAAAAGTGGTTGTTCAGGCAGTTGATTCCTGAACGGGATATCGCTTTTATGTTACGCCATGACAACGATCTTTGCCTGCCCGGCGGGCTGGAAGGGGCCGGTGGTGTAGTCATATG
>DUHF01000192.1:0-753 GCA_013331015.1 Methanoregula sp. | reverse complement strand
GTGAAGGTGATCGTGGTTGTGGGGATAGGTGTTGGCGTGGCAGTCGGGGTCTCTTCGGGAGTTTCGACAACGACAACAACGATCTCCTTGGTGGGCTCTGCGGTGGGTGCTTCAGTGGGAACCACAACTGCTGCGGTTGGTGTTGGGGTGGCCACAGGTGCTGCCGGCTCGGAGGTACATCCCGCAAGCAGGATCCCGACAAACAGGATTGCAAGAACAACAAATAATTTCTTCATGCATCTTTTTTTGTTATTTCGGTATATAAGCATATTCAATTATTTTGTGCATTTATCGTGCAGCAACGGCCCTTTTTTTTGTACGGGTCCGCATCCGGTTTGGTAAAAAAGAGGGGAAATCGGGGGATTTACGTCGGAATCAGTTCAGATAATGGCTGATTGGTTCGAGCGTGACCTTCTCGCGCTTGATGGCATCGATGGCGAGCGCCGCTGCCCGCGCTGCCTGAAGGGTGGTAATATAGGGGATACTGTAGTCCACTGCCGCACGCATGATCTGGTAGTGGTCCTGCCGTGACTGCTTGTCCTGGGGGGTGTTGATGATGAGCCGGATCTCCCCGTGCCGCATCATGTCGAGCACGTTGGGTGACCCCTCCTGGACCTTCCGCACAAGGTTGGCCTCGATTCCTGCCTCGTACAGGTAATCCACGGTCCCTTCGGTTCCAAACAGGGTCAGGCCGAGATCCTTGAGCTGCCGTGCTATGGGGATGGCATCTTCTTTCTGCTCAATGTTGACCGA
>DUHF01000297.1 GCA_013331015.1 Methanoregula sp. | reverse complement strand
ACGGCCGCTGATACCCCTTCCACCTTTAGAAATTCCTCAAGTAATGGTTTCAGCATATTTGCACCACGTAATAAATGTATCTTCTAATTCTTTTTCTATTAAAGGTTTGGTCTTTGTATCTCACAATCTTTGAAAAACGGTCTGATTATGAGCACAATTCCACCCGTTTGCCATGCCGGATCGTGCAGGTAAAACACAACGGTTATAAATCAGGGTGCGGTTCACGGCAACCCAAACGCAGGGGCGCGTGCCGTCATTCCTGAATAAAAAGAAACTATATACCAGAATGTCGCTAAAGTAACAGTGATGCAATTACCGAGGGGTACATTCCGCGAGATCAAGAAAGGCGCGACCATTGAAGCCCTCTTATCCGAACTTGAAAGTTCACGCTTCTCGGGGCTCTGCAGCATATCCTCAGAGGCAGGCAGCGGAACCCTTGTCTTCAAATCCGGCAAGTGTATCCTTGTCAAATTCCTTGGAAAATCCGGTGATGACGGGTGCACCGAACTGCAGAAGAACCGGAGCAGTGAGGTGGACGCTGCACTCTCCACACTTGACGATGCACAGATCCAGCTCTCGCTTGAGTTCAACAAGACCTGCCGGCTGGTAAAAGTGGCAAGACCGCTCGAGGAACCCAAAAAAGCAGCCCTACCTCCACGGGAGCCGGTGAAAAAACCTGCCCCGCCGGCCCATATAACAGCACCTGCACCGGCGGTAAAGACACCTCCCCAGAAACCCCCGGCATCGTCCCTTTTCCAGCGCCCGGCCCCACCGGCGCAACCCGAGTCGGTCCCGGAACCAACACCACGGCCCCAGACCGCATTCCACCGGCCTGCCATGCCGGCTTTTCCGGCCACCCAGGCACCCCCGGTCCCGCGGCCTGAAACCGCAAATCCGGCACCGGCTGAAGAAAAAGCAGACACCCAGGCACAGGGCAGCAGCTTTGAGAAGGATATCGATACCTTCGATACCATGGACCTTGACAATGTCACGGACAAGATCCGCAATGACTGCAAGACCATGATCAAACAACTCCATCTCGAACACCTGATGGAACGCTGATTTTTTTATCGGGACGGTTACTATGACATCCATCTTTTCCCTGTCGGATCCTGTGGTTATCACAGGAGTTATTGGCGGAGTTGTCCTGGTTTTGGGAATACTTGCAGCCCTGTACCTCCGGAAGCGGCACCAGGCGGGATCCCAGAATGAGGGAAAAACAGGGCCCGATGCCGGACGGCTCGCCTACCAGCCCCAGGCCCGCCCGGTCCCCGCTGTGCCAAAGGGTGCCATTCCGCGGCCCTCCCGTCAGCCACCGGTGCTGCCTGCCCCAAAAGAGATACATCTTCTCGATGGCAGGGCAGACATCTCTGAAAGTCTTCGGGCGCTTGCAGAGAAATATTCCCTTGATGCGCTCACCATTGCCACGTCCGATGGCCTGGTCTTTGCTTCCAGCGGGGACGATGATTCCCAGACCGATGCGGCACAGTACAGTGAGATCTTCAATAACGACCCGCTCGCCGAGACACCGGGTGCCGTCCTGACCGGGATCGGCCACAAGGGATCCGACCTCGTGCTCATCATCCGTACGTCGCTTCCGGTTCCTGATGAGATCCGTGTGCGCATCGAGAACGATACAAAAGATATTTTAAACTGGTGGATATAACACGTTATGAACCAAATCCAGTAATCTTATATCAATATAATAGAAATACTCATCACCACAGGGTGTTCAATGGTCAAGGTTTACACGATTGCATCCGGAAAAGGCGGAACCGGCAAGACAACGGTCTCGGTCAACCTCGGAACAATGCTCGCTCAGCTCGGCAAGGAGACCTATCTCATGGATGCCGACATCGGCATGGCCAACGTCGGCCTTGTCCTGGGTCTGCAGGATGCTCCCGTCACCCTTCACGAGATCCTTGCCGGTAAAGGCAATATCAACGACGCCATCTACGAAGGACCGGCCGGGCTCAAAGTCATCCCGAGCGGCATCTCGCTCCAGGGCTTCCAGCAGGCAGACCCGGACCGCATCAGGGACGTAATGAGTGAACTGGTCAAACGCTGCGAATTCCTCTTGATCGATGCTCCCGCCGGCATCAGCAAGGACGGCGTTGTCCCGCTCGCGGTTGCCGATGAAGTCATTCTGGTCGTCAACCCTGAACTCTCCAGTATCGTTGATGCGCTCAAGACCAAGATCCTCACGGAAGTGGTCGGGGGTCATGTGCTCGGCTCCATCATCAACCGGGTCGACCAGGACAAAACGGATATCATCACCAAGAAGATGGAAAAAGTCCTTGGCGTCAAGGTCATCGGCATCATCCCCGAGGACACCAATGTCCGGCGGGCATCATCTGCCAAGACCCCGATTGTCATCAAGTACCCGACATCCCCCGCCTCAAAGGCGATCAAACGGATCGCATCCGACCTTGTCGGCGTTGCATACAAGGAAGAGAAGACGGTTGAGGTCAAGGAAGGGTTCATCGAACGGTTCAGCAAGGCCCTCTTCAAGAAGAAATCCGAACAATAAGTTGTTCCTGTGTTTTATAAAAAAAATCTTTTTCTTCTGCTGGCAACCAAAAACCTAATCGTTGAGCCAGCTCAGGTCCCGGAGTTCCTCGATTTCGGCGATATCCACAGCCAGCTCCGCCGCCTGCTGGTTACTTACCACCACCCTGCCATGGTTGCCCGTGGTCGCTGATGCAGAGGACCGGGGGTTACCGGCATTTGGTTCCCCATAGATGGCAGATGCATGCTGCCGGTAAACACGGGTATCACGGAAAGCCCCGTCAACCCCCTGTTTAAAGATCTCGCCAATGGCATTCCGGCACGATCTCTGGTTCTCGAATTCAGAGGGGACGGGATCTCCGGACCGGATTGACAAAGCGATCGTATGGAGTTTTTCCCCAATGAGACTTGCAAGCATCGCCCCGTCATGCCTTCCACCGGATGAGACAAAGAGCATATTGAAATCGTCAGTGTAGATCCACTGGGTCTCACCGGTTTTGCTTTCCGACCGGATCCGTTCGGTGATCGTCCAGCTGCCTCGCCGGATGCGGAACTTTAAGATATGCCAGTCGGGTTTCCGCCGTGCCCGGACCGGCCAGATATTCCGAAAAACAAAGATCCTGCCGGCACCGGTCCGTATCTCGTCAATCTCGATCTCAAAGTAGCGGGTTGACGGATTGGGAGGATCGAGCAGCCGGTCTTCAAAAAGATCGGATACCTCCAGCTGCCGGATCTCGATATCATGTCCGATATCTACCAGATAGGAGTGGCGTGAATGGTGCCAGCCGATGCGATGGGTTTTATGGAATACTGAGCCGTTCACGCTATCATCCACATCACCGGGTATCCGTCCGGCACCTGCATGATCAGGTGCGGGAAAGAATCCTGTCCTAAGTGGTTGGACGTGGTTTTACTTAAAAATTGGGATACTCCAGAGGAACGTCAGGAGCAGGACACACACAAAAAAGAATCAGGCTTTCTTTGCCGCCATCCGGATCTGGTCAAGGGTCTTCTCCCGGATGTGCATGAAAACCCCGATAAGCTCGTGCTGGTCGTCCTTGATGGGCCGGATCACCGCACTGACCTTCTTTGTCTTGTCTGACCTTGTCACCACTGCCGTATTGAAGTCGTGGGACACCACAAGCATCTGCCTGACCACTTCCGGCACCGGGTCCGGGATCTGCTCACCGGTCAAATCGTTGATGAGCATCAGGGTGTCG
>DUHF01000039.1 GCA_013331015.1 Methanoregula sp. | reverse complement strand
GCATCATCCCACCGGCAGACTGCCGGTCTCCCGTCCCCCAGTCCCGCTTCGATGACCTGCACGCTTGCCCCGTTTGCCCGGATATTCCTGGCAAGGATTGCCGAAGTAACCGGCTCTACTGCCGTCACCGCCCGGCTCAACCGGGCAGCCCGGATGCAGAACGCACCGGCATTGGCACCGATATCAAGGACCCGGTCATCTTCCCCGATATCAGAAAAACGGTACTCCGGCACAGAGAATATCTGGCGGCAGGCGGCGTCATGGATGAGGAATTCAACGCCATCTTCTGCGATAAAACGGGCCGGTTCACGCATGCCGATTCCAGAGGAAAATTACCTCGCATTTCTGATAAATGTCCCGGCTTCGACTTCGTGGAATGCCTGCCGCAGTTCCTCGCGGGTGTTCATCACAATCGGCCCGCGCCACGCAACCGGTTCGCCGATGGATCTGCCTGCAGCAAGAAGGAAACGCATACCTTTGCCAAACGACCGCACCCAGATCGAGTTCCCGTGGCTGAAGAGGACAAGATCCCGGTTCTGGACCCGGTGTCCCTCACCGGCATCAAAGGTCCCCTCGCCCCCAATGATGTAAGCAAAGGCGGTATAGGCATCGGGTACCGGGTGGGTGAAGACACTGTCGGGGGCAAGGGAGATGTCAAGGAAGAGGGGATCCACAATGATCTTCTTCACCGGGCCGGTCATTCCGTTCACCGAACCGCAGATGACGCGGATGGTGATCCCCTGTCGGGGGGATACCACCGGGATCTTTTTCTGCCGGACCTCCTGGTACCGGGGTTTTACCATCTTATGGATTTTGGGCAGGTTCACCCAGAGCTGGAACCCGCCCATCCTGCCGTCTACCGGCTTTGGCATCTCCTGGTGAATGATTCCCGAACCGGCGGTCATCCACTGGACATCCCCGGCTGCAATGCATCCCTTGTTACCCATGCTGTCGCCATGTTCCATGGCGCCCTCCAGCATGTACGTCACCGTCTCGATCCCCCGGTGCGGGTGAGAGGGGAACCCGGCAAGGTAATCCTCCGGCCGCTGCGCCCTGAAATCGTCAAGCATCAGGAACGGATCAAACTGCGGCACCTCGTAATAGCCGAATGCCCGGTGAAGCCGGACCCCCGCCCCTTCAACCGTTGCGTAAGCCATAAGGATGCGTTCGACCGTCCGCACCTGTTTCATGATGAGTGAACTGGAACTGATTGCACATTAAGATATGGGTTACACCGGCACGTCCCGGATTTGGGTACCGGCAGATTATTGCCATTTCAGATCCACGGGTACGTGCAATGATGGATCTTAATCTCCGCATTCCGTTCCGGGGTGCTGCCATGCGCCCGTGGAGTGAGACGGATGCTCCCGCGCTTGTGCGCCATGCCAGCAATCCCCGTGTCGCAGCAATGATGCGGGATGGTTTCCCTCACCCCTACACGGGGGATGATGCAGACCGGTTCATCAAAATGGCAACCGGCCCCTCGCAGAACCTGCTGCTTGCAATCGAGGTAGACGGGGTTGCAGCAGGGGGGATCGGCATCCACCCGCTCGATGATGTGTACCGGAAGACCGCCGAGATCGGGTACTGGCTTGGCGAAGATTACCAGGGACGAGGGATCGCAACGGAAGCCGTACGGGCACTGGTCCCGGTCGCATTTGAACGGTTCGCTATCATCCGGTTACAGGCCGGCGTCTTCTCAGCCAACAAGGCATCCATGCGGGTATTGGAGAAGTGCGGGTTTACCCGGGAAGCGGTGCACCGCAATGCGGTAGTCAAGAACGGCATTGTCATGGACGAGGTGCTCTATGTCCGGTTCCTTTTTAAAAATGAGGGCCGGGTCAGACCGGGAGAACCCGGCTGCCATAGATCTCGTTGATGACTGCCCCGATACCCATGTAGAGGGCAAGGCCACCGGCAATGATACCGGTGATGCCGGCAATAGTGTGGATCAGGTGATCTCCGGTCAGGTTAGCGGCTACGAGAAGAACCACCAGCAGGACGACCATCGCAAGGGTGACCTGCAGGAGCCGGTGCATCTTCAGGCTGCAGATGAAGAGCCCGATGATCAGGATGCCCCAGACCGCGAGGAATGCTGCAAGGTCAACCGGGGTTGGTCCCGTGGCAAGCCCAAGGGCCGGCAATACCAGGATTCCGGCAAAGGAGATCCAGAAGATACCAAAGCTCCCGAAGGTGACCATACCAAACGTATTGTTCTTCTTCCATTCCATCAGGCCGACTATCAGCTGGGCCAGCCCGCCATAGAAAACGGCCATGGCAACGATGGGACTCGTCAGCCCGGTTATTCCGGCATTGTGGAGGCTCAGGAGGATCGTGGTCATCCCGAACGCACAGAGACCGAGTGGTGCAGGGTTTGCGGTATTGTCTATCAGGAACAGGTTGTTCCGGCTCTTCTCTTCAAGTTGTTGCATGAGAATCCTCACAGTTGTGGTAAAAACGGTGCAGGTAAAATTCGCAGACCGAAAAAATCCGCAGGAATTGCACCATACGCTAAACGTTGTGGTGCAGGATATTAAACAATTTTTATCTGTTCCTGATCGGGAATTTCACAATATACACCAGATCGACTTCAATAAAATTTAATGGTGCACCGCAATACCGGGTTTCCCAACCGAACCCGGGGCATGCCAGAGATTCCGGATCAGGATACCAGAACGGGAAAACCCCATGGTGGCAGGCAATAAAGGGGATTTTTTAATAATTTCCTGCCAGGGTTATCGGCATTCTATATATCCCAAGAAAAAGAACCCGTATAGAACGAGGAATATGAACACCGGGACCGTCAGGATTGGCCTCCTCCAGATGGAGGTCGAAAAAGATAAAGGGGAGATGCTCAAAAAAGCCCAGGCAAAAATTGCTGCGGCAGCGCAGGCAGGGGCACAGATCGTTTGCCTCCCGGAGCTCTACCGCACGCGTTATTTCCCGCAGCATCCCGGTGGAGAGGTCTCTTCCTGTTCCGAGACAATTCCCGGGGAATCATCAGGAATATTCTCTGCCCTGGCCCGCGATCTCGGGATCGTCATCATCGCCCCCGTCTTTGAAAGAGCCCCCGATGGAAGGTTCTACAACACGGCAGTCGTGATCGATGCCGATGGCAGCATCCTCCCCCTGTACCGCAAGGTGCATATCCCGCAGGACCCCGGGTTTTACGAGAAGGGGTACTTCTACCCGGGCGACACCTACCGGGTGTACGATACCCGCTTTGGGAGAATCGCCGTCCTCATCTGCTTTGACCAGTGGTTCCCCGAGGCCGCCCGTTGCGTGGCGCTCGAGGGTGCTGAGATCATCTTCTACCCGACGGCCATCGGGCACCCGCACGGAACCGACCCGGCCGAGGGGAACTGGCAGGATGCATGGGAACTCATCCAGCGGAGCCATGCCATCGCAAACAGCGTTCATGTCGCTGCCGTCAACCGTGCGGGAAAAGAAGGCACAACCCGGTTCTTCGGCGGATCGTTTGTCTGCGATGCGTTTGGAAAAGTCATACATAAAGCCGGAGATTCCGAGGAGATGCTCATCACTACGGTCGACCTTTCCATGAACCGTGCCGTGCAGGACTCGTGGGGGTTCTTCCGCAACCGACGGCCGGACACGTATGAGAGGATCGGGCAGCGGTTTTTGGGAAAGAGCAGCATATCGCCGGACCTGCGGGAAGGGGACACCCCGCTCAACCGCGGGTTCCACATGCCTGCCGAATGGGAACCGCACGAGGCAGTCTGGATCGCCTGGCCGCACAACCCGCTCACCTTCCCCAACCTTCCCGCCGTAGAAGCAGCATACTATGAACTCATCGCCGCACTCCACACCTCCGAACGGGTGGAGGTTTTTGTCCCGACAGCGGTTGTCCACCGAAAGGTCCGGGCACGCCTCCGCGAGATGAATGTGGACCTTGAACGGGTGGTCCTGCACACCAACGAGTATTCCGATGTCTGGATCCGGGACTATGGCCCCACGTTCCTCGTCAACCGTGCCCTGCGGGAAGCGGCCATGGTCCGGTGGAACTTCAATGCATGGGGGTGCAAGTACGAGGACCAGATCGCGGACGGCAAAATCCCCCTGCTCATGAACCGGTGGATGAACCTGCCGGTCTTTGAACCCGGCATCGTCCTCGAAGGGGGGTCAATTGACGTGAACGGGAAAGGCACCGTGCTCACGACCCGGGCCTGCCTCCTCAACCCCAACCGGAACCCCCACCTTTCCGCAGACGAGATTGAGGCACTCCTCAGGGAGTACCTGGGTGTTGCGAAGGTCATCTGGCTCAACGACGGGATTATCGGGGATGACACGGACGGCCACATCGATGACATTGCCCGGTTTGTCGGCCCGGCAACCGTGGTCGTCGCGTACGAGCCGATTGTGAGCGATGCCAATCATGCCGCACTCCACGACAATTACGAGATCCTCCGCCAGTCCTGCGATCAGGAAGGCAGGCCACTATCGGTTATCAGACTCCCGATGCCGGCCCCGGTCGAGGCAGACGGGGAGCGGTACCCGGCCAGTTATACCAACTTCTACCTTGGGAATTCAGTCGTCATCGTTCCGGTCTTTGATGACCCCCATGACGAAGAGGCGATCCGGATCCTCGAAGAGCTCTTCCCGGACCGGAGGGTTGTCGGGATCAATGCCCGGGCCATGGTCGAAGGGTACGGTACCTTCCACTGCGCATCCCAGCAGCAGCCCCGGATCTAAAATTTTGGCCCGGGCTCACGCACAGTGCGTGGTTAGAGAGGGGTCAGCATGCACCGGCTTGTCAGCGGGAACGATGCTGACGCAGCTTTTGGGAATATCCTTCTCTAACGATTCCCGGATCCGGTTGATGGTTGCCTGCACCTCGCCCATCGGTTTTGCCGGATCGAATTCCAAAAAGATCTCGATATAGACGTTGCTGCCCGACCTTCGCGAGCGCACCCCGTGAAGGGCAGTATAATCATTGAAGAACCCGGCCAGGTGCTGCACGATCACCATCTGGAGTTCCTCGTCAAGGGTCTTGTCCAGGAGATCGGGGAGTGAAGACGTGATGACCCGGTAGCCGGAGAAGAGAAGGACCCCGGCAATGACAAACGATGCGCACGGGTCGATATAGAGCGACCATGCATAATGGGAGAAGACCATGCCGGCAATCAGTGATACCAGCACCGCAAAGTCCGAAAACGCCTTGGTGCGGAAGAGCCGCCACTGGGAATCCATGATGGGCGAAGGTTCCTTCTTCCAGAGCCGGTAGTTCTTGAACCAGAGCCACGAGTTCATGGTAACGCCGATGACCATCAGGACGATCCCGAGCAGGACTCCTTCGTGGACAAGCCCTTCCGGGAGGATGATACGGTACACGGCAACAAAAAAGACGAGCGCGAGCGATACGAGCATCACGCCACCGGTGATGATGGAGGTGACCGTCTCGAACTTCCCCATGCCGTAATCATACCTCCCGACACCCCCGCGTGCCATCTTTCGGATGGTTAAGTAGGCAAAGAAGGTTGCAAGGATCTCGTTTGCGCACTTCACCGCATCGGCAAAGAGGACGATTGAGCCGGAGAGAATTGCGGCGGCAATATCGGGTATCCAGAGGATGAAATCCACGACAAGGCTGGTTAAGATGACCTTCTCTTTGACCTTGTAGGATCCCCCGGAGCGT
>DUHF01000013.1 GCA_013331015.1 Methanoregula sp. | reverse complement strand
CACAGTTCCAGGCGGATGCCGTGACGCTTGGCTGGATCACCTCCGCGTACATCATCTCCGCCGCTATCTTCATCGTGCCGTTTGGGAGGTGTGCCGACATCATCGGGCGCAAACGGATATTTTCCGGCGGTCTTATTGTCTTTACCGCAGCGTCGCTCTTCTGCGCGGCTGCTCCGGATGCCACTACCCTGATCATTGCACGGTTCCTGCAGGGCATTGGCGGCGCCATGCTCTTCTCCACCTCGGTTGCCATGGTCACCCAGGTCTATGGTCCGGGCGAGCGGGGAGCAGCGCTTGGTATCACCATTGCAACAGTCTATGCCGGGCTCTCCATCGGCCCGTTCCTTGGCGGGCTCCTCACGGACGGGTTTGGCTGGCCGGCAATCTTTCTCATCAACGTCCCCATCGGTCTTGCAACGCTTGCCATAACCACGCGGGGCATCCGGCACGAGTGGGCCGATGCAGCTGGTGAACCGTTCGATCTCATCGGGGCAGTTGTATACGGCATCATCCTCTTCTGTTTCATCTTTGGCATGCTCATGCTCCCCGACATAATGGGGCTTGCCTGGATCGCGTTTGCCCTGCTGGTGGCTCCGGCCTTTTTGTGGTGGGAGAGGAGAAGCAAAAGCCCGCTCATCGACTTTTCCGTCTTCTCTCATAACCGGACGTTTGTCTTCTCCAACATCGCAGCCATGATCAATTACGGGGCAACCTTCGGGGTTGGAGTCCTCCTCTCCCTGTACCTCCAGTACATCCAGGGGTTCTCCGCTGCATCGGCCGGCTTAATCCTGGTTGCCCAACCCCTGGTACAGACCGTCTTCTCACCCATTGCCGGACGGCTCTCCGACAAAACCGAGCCCCGGGTCGTAGCAACGATTGGTATGGCGATCACGGCTCTCGGGCTTTTTATCTTTATCTTTCTCACCCCGCAGACCCCCCTCATTCTCATTGTCTTAAGCCTGATGATACTCGGTCTTGGCTACGGCACCTTCTCCCCGCCAAACACCAACGCCATCATGAGTTCGGTATCAAAGAAGCATCTCGGCATCGCGTCCGGCATGAATGCAACGATGCGGTCATTTGGCCAGCTCCTCTCGATGGCAATTGCGATGACCTGCTTTGCGGTCTTCATCGGCCCGGCCGGGATCACGCCAGCCATTTACCCGGCACTCATGACCAGCGTGACCGTGGCGTTTGTGGTCTTCTCTCTCCTCTGCATCGCCGGGGTCGGGGCGTCCTGGGTACGGGGGACGATTCATGGCGGCAACATAAAGGGATAAATACCGCGATGGTTTACTATTGCCCATGAGGGAAGAGAAGAACCGGATCCGGCAGATCCTGCGTGACCGGAAAGCAGCACTGACACCGGCAGAACGGCTGGAGAAGAGCACGAGGATTTGCCGGCACGTCATGGAGAGGATCGGGGTGGGTGAGACCGTTCTTGCCTACACCTCCAAGGAACTTGAGGTGAATACCACCCCGTTAATCGACGCCCTGCTCAAGAACCGGAACCCGGTGGTGGTGCCGATCATCCAGAAGGAGGATATCAGCCTCCGGCTCTCGTATATCCGCAACCGTGCGGTTCTCGTCCCGAGCACGTTCGGGGTCCCGGAACCAATCGGGAGCGAGATCCCGGCACAGGCCGGGGATATTACCACGATCCTCCTGCCGATGCTCGGATTCGACCGGACCGGCGCACGGATCGGGTATGGTGCCGGGTATTATGACCGGTTCCTCGAGAAGAATCCGGGTATGAGGAAACTCGGGATCGCGTTTGCCTGCCAGGAGATCGAGCGGCTTCCGGTGGATGCAAACGATATCCGCATGGACCTCATCATCACGGAAGACGGGGTGGTGTATCCTGCGAGGAAGGAGCTGCAATGAATGCGGGCGGCGCAACGATCCTTGACACGTTTGCCGAGGCATTTCCAACCTGGATCTCCCGGGTCATCATCACGGCAGACACTCCCGCGTGGGCACTCAAAACGGCGGTGAATGCAACCGGCTTTGCCACCTCCAAGATCTTCTGCCCCTGCGAGGCAGGGATCGAGCGGATTTTTGCCCCGCACGAGACCCCGGACGGGCGGCCCGGTGTTGCGATCCTGATCTGTGCCGAGAAGAAGAACATGAAAGCCAATGTTGCCGCCCGGATATCCCAGTGCATCCTTCCAGCTCCGACAGCCTCAGCGTTTGACGGGCTCCCCGATGCAGAGTCACGTTTTTTCACCCGGATGCATTATTTCGGGGACCGGTACGAGCGGAAGTGTTCCGTTGGCGGACGGGACTGTTATAAGATTCCGGTGATGGAAGGCGAGTACGTTGGCGAGGAACGGTTCGGCACAATAAAAGGGATCGCCGGTGGCAACTTCCTGGTGATGGGGGAGAACAAAAAGGATGCGCTTGCCGGCGCAGAAGCCGGGGCTTTTGCCATCGAAGGACTGCCCGGGGTCATCATGAGTTTTGCCGGGGGGATTGTCGGGAGCGGCTCCAAGGTGGGGTGCAGGAATTACCGGTTCCCGATGCCTGCCAGCACCAATGATGCGCTCTGCCCCACGCTGAGAGGACTGGTTGCCGACTCACAGGTGCCCGAGGGAGTTGGTGCGATCTACGAGATCGTGATTAACGGCGTTGATGAAGCCCCGATAAAATCTGCGATGAAGACGGGAATTGAAGCAGCGATACGGACGGGCAAAATCTCGCATATCGGTGCTTCGAATTTTGGTGGCAGGCTCGGGCCGTACCGGTTCATGCTCCAGGAATTATTCCGGTAACTGAGTAGGGAGAGCGGATATATTTCCCGCCGGGCCGGAAATCCACCTTCGTCAGGGTATTTCTGCGTGGCTTTTTTCGCATATAACCGACTGCCAACGAAACACAGGATGCTGACAGAGCAAAAACAGGGATAACAAAAAAGGGGGATCAGGTAAACCGGTACCCGAGTGACTGGGCGAGACGTATCATCTCCCGCACCTGTTCGTCCTGCTTACGGGTGAGCCGCCGCCCTTTCTGGATAAGCCGGCCCATCCGCACGACCTGGAGCCGCTGCTCCTGTGACAGCGCACCGGAGTGGTGAGCCCACTTGAGGAGATCGAGCCACTGCGAGCGGTCGAATGGAGCCGCTGGCTGGACGTGCAGGGGGTTGAACGAAGGCGCAGGTTCATCATATTCTTCGTCAATGGTGTCCTCGTCTCCGGTATCGTCAGGCTCAGTAAAAGATTCCTCATCCTCGTTTCCTAAATCCTCCTTTGCATCGGCATCATCGGCCAATCCGGAAACAAATTCCAACCCGGGATCCTCCGGCACGGGATCGCGAATGATGGAGACGGACGGCAGCTCTTCATCATCATCATC
>DUHF01000190.1 GCA_013331015.1 Methanoregula sp. | reverse complement strand
TCGGGTAGTGGAAGAGCTGGAAGATATACCGGGCTGCTGCAACACCGTCCATCGTCCCTTCAAGATGGATATCCATGAGAATGAGATCGGGCTCCAGCTCGGCAGCCTTCATGATTGACTCCTCACCCGTGCTGATCCTCCCGACAACTGAATACCCTTTCTTCTCGAGCATGGTCGTGATCAGGTTGCAGATGATCTCGTCATCTTCAACAATGAGAATACGGGGAATGGGTGCCATGGGTATCCGAAAGAATTATAGTCTGATGATTAGGATTATGCCGAGATAATATTTAAAAAATAGGGTTATTCTTTCTTGTTGGTTATCGTGAAGACACAGAGCTCGTCGCCTTTGGATTTGCACTTGATCTCTTTTGCATCCACCCGTATGCCGAATGCCCCTTCGATGATACCGGCGAGCAGGCCGGCCGTGCAGTAACAGACGTTCTTGCCGATGTTCCCGAAGGATTCGGACTCAACCGTATGGGAGAGCGTGATGGTCTTTGTCTTGTTCTTCTCATCCCACTCTTCCTTGACGAAATTGAACCAGCCCATCTGGGAGTAGAAGGCAAATGCCATGTCGGAGAGGGTCTGGGGTTTGATCTTATGGATCCCATCCTTTGAGAGGCCCAGGACCTTGTCTTCAGGAGTTCCGACAAACAGGATTCCGATAATTTCTCCAGCAGGACTCTTGATTGGCTCATATGCCACGACCATCTTCTGGCCAACCACATCTGCAGTGCCGTAATAGGTCTGCTTTTTGTTGATCACCGCATCGTAGACAACACTTGAGATCTCGGTCCCGACCGCCCGCTTGCCGTCAGCGCCGATAACGTTGGTAGAGATACGGATTGCCTTATCGCCGATTTTCTGGAAGACGGTGGCCTTGCTGCCCAGGTCCTTTTCAATGGAATCCACAACCTCGAAGTTATCGTTGACAACATGGCTGCCGTAGGCAATCTTGTCTCCGGTAACCGAAGGTGCTCCGAATGCTGCGAAACGTTTGTGCAGCTCGGTGAGATCCTTGTCAAGTTTCGTCCTGGAGAGGTCAAAAAAGATACTCATCTTCCGGTAGTGCTCGACATTCTCCTTTCCCATGTCCTTATAGGCACGGTAGTTGACACCGCTTGCCGGCGCCTCTCCCATGGTCTTCTTCAACGAATTGGTCATGGAGGTGAAGATGAACCGGGGCATCATGACAACCGGTTCATCCATGAGCGAGATCTTGCCCTCAAGAGGCTTGTGCTCAATGAACTCAGTGATGGCAGAATCGCCCCTGACAACCGCCTCAGCCCGGTATTTCCAGCTCGCGGGGACACGGTCGGCTACGAACTCGCAGTACTCGTCGCCTTTCGCATGGCAGCTCTTCTCGAGGCAGAACCACGTCTTGCCGGTGACTGCCGTCAGGATGCCCTCGATCCATCCCTGGTGGAGACCACAGACAGCCATATTCCAGTCCTTGAGCACCTGGGACTCAAAGGTGTGCTTGGTCCGGACGATGATCCGCTTTTCCGATGCCTCGACCAGTTCGAACGGGGCACCCCATCCCTGCTGGTGCTGGAGCTTGAAGACGAGCATCAAGAACTCCTCGGGCTTGAGTTCCATGCCCAGTTTCTTTAAGAGGTTGTTGAGCCCTACGGAACCGGAGCCAACCGAACGGTACAGTTTCCGTACCGCCTTGACTGCAAGTTTCTTGTTCAGGTTCGCCTCGTACATCTCGTAGATGGCCTTGACCATGTAATTCGGGTTGCTTGCCGTCTTGACACCAAAAACGGAATATGTGCCGGCAAGCGGATCCAGCTCGACATACGGGGCGATGGTCTTATCGCCTTTGATAAGCGCCTCGAAGTCTTCACGTCCTATCTTCATAAATGACTGATCTGTATTCATCCAATTAAAGCGTTTCGTCTTAACTGTCTGGGAAAAACCGCGAAAAATCGGGCGATAAAGGAAAAATAAGGGAGAAATTGGAAGAATCAGAGCCCAAGGATAATCTGGGGATGTGCTGCATCGAACGTGATGCGGCGGGTGGTGATCATCTGGTTGCGGTCCTGCAGGACACAATCATAATTCCCATACATTACCCGGAACCCGACACTGCCATCGCTCGTAGTGACATCGCTGCCGACAATCTGGCCGTCTTTTCGCAAGGAGACGCGGATACCGTTCTCGGGAACATCTCCATGCCGGACAATGAGCGTGAGGTTCCCGATCCCGGTGCTTTTCATGCCAAATTCGGGCAATTCAACACTGTTCTTAGTCTCAAGCCGGGATTTCTTGAAGATCCTGCAGCCCATGACCACGGCATCGATGAATTCTTTCTGCACCTCGTGAAGGGTGAATTTCTCCCCGCCACGGATCAGCATGACCGCATTGTCCCCGAAAAGTTCCCCCTTTGGATCGATATAGATTGCCCCTTCCGGTTCCCCGCCGATAAAAGCAAGGTACAGGTCCTTCTCATCGCCATGAGATTCTGCTATGCCATCGACCGTGTTCGATCGGGCATAACTGACGAGTTCCGATACGGCAAAGGTGCCGAGTGCCGGGGAATTTTTGAGGAGCGTCCCCATCATGTCCGAAATTTTCATGCGATCGTCCTTTTAAAACCGGGTTGTTGGACGGGCAACATACCGGTCCATTTGTTCATGAATATATGTGCATGCGCGCAATATATATTTACGGAATTCCCCCTCGCGATCCTGCCGCCATATTTTAGTCCTTGAAAAGAGATAGCTACAGTGCATATTATGGATCTCTTCTGGCCCATGGCCGTCTCGGCAACAGCCGTCCTTCTCACCCTCATCTACACCTCGTACCTCGACATCCGGGACCGGCGCGTTCCGTTCGTCCACTGGATGCCGATGCTCGCAGTCGGCATCTGCTGTACCGGCACTCTGCTCTGGCAGACGACCGCAAATTCCAGCCTTGTTGCCGGATACCTTGCCCTGGTGGCAGGTTTCCTGTACGCCGATTATCTTGACAACCGGGGCAGGACGGATTCGCTGTACCTGACCGGCTATTACCGCAGGCAGAATATCTGGGGGTTTTTAGCGGTTGTCCTCATCCTTCCGGCCCTCTCCTGGTTTGTCCTTTCCCCCTCGATCAATATCCAGATTGTCCCGTGGTACGCCATGTTTGCCGGGATATTCGGTTACGTTTCCTACATGGAATACCGGGGCAGGTTCGACGAGGATGAGAAGAGGAAGATCCGGCGCGATACGATGGCTGAAGTCATCGGCCGCTGGTACTTTATCCTGATCGTGCTGATCTTTGCAATCGTTGCGATCCAGATGCTCATTACAACGGATGGCTGGGGATCCCCGTCGCTCGTAATCCTCCTGCTCTCGGTCTTCTGCGGGGTCTTTTACACCTTTGGCCGGATGCACCTCTTTGGCGGAGCGGACGCGTGGGCGCTCATCTTCATCGCGTTCTGTGTGCCGGTCTTTCCCTTCGAACCGCTTCTTGGCACTCCGCCACTCGGGTTCCTTGCGTTTTCGGTACTGATCAACGCGCTGCTCCTCAACCTGGTCACCCCGGTCGGGATCTTTGTT
>DUHF01000118.1 GCA_013331015.1 Methanoregula sp. | reverse complement strand
GGTTGTTCTGGGCAGGAACCGTCTCCCCATTGCTGGTGACACATCCTGCTGCAAGCAGGGTTCCAATCAAGACTGCAGAGATAATACCGTAATACCAGCACCGTTTCATATCCATAACAAACTGCGGTAATCAATTAATATTTTTCCCCGGAGCAAGCGCAATTTTTATCCGGAAACCGGCTGCCTACGGTAAGAACCATGCCCGGCCCAGCGCGTAACCGACCGCCACCCCGGCACGGATCCGGTTGTGTTAAAGACCTGCACCTTCTCAATCACCCCTCACGGTTACAACGGGCGATTCATCCCGAAACTTCGCGGATGAGGGCAGTTGATGGAGAAGAGGATCCGGCAATGGGTAACACCAAACCCGGTACGGTGTCTTGCCACGTCCCCACAACCTGCAGGAGGTTTTCCCAACCACAACCCCATTAAACCCCCCGCCCCCACCTCACTCAGCACAAATGACCCGGGGACCAAGACCGGCGGGAGCCATCCGCGATGCAAAGAAGCATGCAGAGAGGATGGGCTACCGCTGGCAGGAGAACACGGACAACCCGGATCTCGGGTACGACCTCCAGCTCTTCAAAGAGGGCTACGCGTTCCTGCTCCGGGTCCGGGTGCTGCGTAACGCGATCGGCCCGGACGTTTTCTACGAAGACCTGCTGGCTGACGAGCTCCGCGAGGTGCGCGAGCTGCCGTTCCCGAAATGGATGCCCCGCGAGATCTGGCTGCGGACCCGGCACGAGCGGACGTTCCGCCGGCTCAGGATCCTGGACGTTGCAGTTGCCGAGATCGGGTTCTGGGAGCCGGACGGGTACGTGAACCCGTACGCAAGGGACTGACGCTGCCCTCATCGCGGGACGGGGGTGGTCAGACAATGAGCAGACACTTTCAGAGCGTCCCTCCCCCACGATCCATTCTCCGACGGAGAGGTCCCGGGTGGTTTTAGAGCGAAAAATTCGGCAGTGGAAGGGGTGCCAACACCGATGGAAAATCCTGTTTTATTCGCAGGTTTTCGCAAACGGAGCGTTTTAATCAGGAAAAAACCGGCCAGTATAGCGGCCCGTGAAATTGCGCAAAAAATGCACATCCACCACTCCGGGCCCGAAAACCGGGCCGCTGAAAAAGCCCGCTACGGGCGAAATTTTCACCCAGATCATGGGGGGCCGGACCAGGCGATCTGCCGGAAACCGGAAAACCGGGCGATGGGCTGACCGGTGCTCACCATGGCGCCAGAGAGGCATCGCAGGTGCGGGATGTGCCCCTCCAATCAACCCTGTCCGGCGGAAATGCTCCTGCCTGCACCATGGCAGCCATAACGAGCAATGCATACCAGGGCCACTTCTCCCGCGGTTACAAAAGATGATGATGGTAACGCCGACCGGCATTTTAAAAAAAAATCCAGATCATCTCAGGTCATTACCAGAAAAAACCAACCGGCACGGGACCCGCCCGGATATTCTCCATGATTTTTCCATTACGTACAAAGAAAAAATCCGGATTGATCGCTAAAAAAACCGGGTACAAAACAATGAACCGGAGATCGTGCTGCTCTTACGCTCACGCGCTCCCCGCCCGGGTCATCGGGCAGACATTGCAGCCGGCCATCTCGCCAAAGCAGAAGAGGAACCGGTCCCGGATCGTCCGGGGCAGCAGGTCCTCGTGGATCGGCACAAAGCCGAAGGTCTTGTAAAACGAAATCAGGACAAGGGTCGAGTGGATGAAGATCGCCTCTTTCCCGCACGCATCGATGAGCGCCTGCACCGCGAGCCGGGCATAGCCCTTCCCGCGGAACCGTTCGCCTGCAAAGACGCAGTCCATCTCAAGGCCGTCCGGGTGCCGGGTGCACCGGGCCGTTGCGGCAAGGCTGCCGTTCTCAAACACGCCAAAGACCCGCTCCTCCGGCATGTCGTTCTTCTGGCCCCGGTACTCCTCCCATAACGTTTCCGCGAGGGGGAATTCCTCCTTCATGAGCTCGCGTACCTCAACCCCAGTCTCTCTCATCTGCAACGCACCGGAGTTGTCCCTGCTCGTATATGAGCGTGACTTTTTTAGGGGACGCGTTCCTCCCGCTTCCCGGTTGAGGGGATCGAGGTCCGGCCAACGGAATTATTTAACCGTCCCGTCACCAACCGGGTGGATGAGACCCCCATGACCCGCTCCCCTGTCCTCACCACAACCCATGGCACCCTCACGCTTGAGAACCCGTTCATCCTCGCATCCGCACCCCCCACCGCTTCGGTTGAAGGGATCCGCCGCGGGTTCCGGGCCGGCTGGGGCGGAGCGGTTGTAAAGACAATCCACGCGGACAGCATGGAGGTCCGGGACGTCTCCCCGCGATTCTGTGCACGGAAGGGACCGGGCGGGGAGCTCCTCGGCTTTGAGAACATCGAGCTGCTGAGCAAGAAGAGCGTCTCCTACTGGGAGACCGGGATCGTCCGGCTGAAGGACGAGTATCCGGACCATATCCTCATTGCGAGCATCATGGGCGACACGGATCCTGCGAGCTGGCAGGACCTTGCCAGGCGCGTGCAGGACGCCGGCTGCGATGCCATCGAGCTGAACGTCTCGTGCCCGCACGGGATGCCCGAGGCCGGTGTCGGCGCCGCGATCGGCCAGAACCCCCCGCTCGTGGAGCGGCTCACCCGGGACGTAGTCTCCGTAGCAAAGGTCCCGGTATACGTCAAGATGACGCCCAACATCACCGATATCGTGCTCCCTGCAAAGGCCGCAGCGGCCGGGGGGGCGGCGGGGATCTCGGCGATCAACAGCGTCCAGGGTATCTTCGGCGTCGATATCGAATCCTTCGAACCGCAGCCATCGGTTGGGGGCCGGGGCACCCGCGGCGGGTACTCCGGGCCGGCGATCAAGCCCATCGGCCTTGAGAGGGTCTCGGCGATCGCAAAGGCGGTCCCGCTCCCCATCATGGGGATCGGGGGGATCAGCAGCTGGCAGGACGCGGCCGAGTACCTGCTGCTCGGGGCGTCCGCGGTGCAGGTCTGCACGGCCGTGATGTGGAACGGGTACGGGATCGTAAAGGAGATGAACGCCGGTCTCCTGCGCTACCTTGAGCAGAAAGGGCTCGCGTCTCCTGATGACCTGCGGGGGGCTGCCCTCCCAAACCTCGTGAGCCACCAGGCCCTTGACCGTAACGACCGGGTCCGGCCCGGCCTTGACCGTCCGGAGGCGTGCGACGGGTGCGGCCGGTGCGTCATCGCCTGCCGGGACGGGGGATACGATGCCATACGGCTCAGGGAGAAGAGACCGGTCTTCGATGATGCAGCCTGCGACGGCTGCGGGCTCTGTATCCTTGTCTGCCCGAAAGGCGCACTTGCTGCAGCGCGGTATTGGGTGTGACGGTGGCCCCCTCACCCGTATTTTTTGGCCTGCTGATCCGGTCCCGGGCAGGTCCGGATCACGCGAATCGGGTTCTTGTGCAAAAGCCCGCAAACCCCGGATCCCGGAACCGGACGGAATTTTTTTTTGAGATCCGACCAACCAGGTGGATCGGAAATTTTTTTAAACCGGGCCATGAAGAATGGGTATGCACCGGGTCCTTCTTGCCTGTCTGGTGATAATCGCGGTCTGCGTTCCCGTTTCCGTCTCAGCGTTTGTCGACCGCAACAGCGTCACATCGGCAGCACAGTTCCGCGATTATGTCCCTGCATCGTACCTGAAATCTGCCGGGGTCACGGACGACATGACGGTTGATACGGCGCTTGATAAGTATATCACGCACGCGCTCAGCTTCTCATCGCCGACCGCGTACGCGTATATCTCCCAGTTATCGAGTCCGGCACACGTGAAGATCCACGCTGGCGGGAGCACGACCACCGCATCCCGGGGGGATGTGGTAGCTGAAGGATGGAACATCGAAGCTGGCGATGGTGTCCGTGTCGCCATACGCTACCCGGGCGGCGTCCTGCACACGATCACCGGGCCGTACACCTATACCGTGCCCGCATATGGGGAGTGGGGCATGAGCGCCACGTTCGGTATTGCACCTGTTGGAACAGACAGCCGGGCGTTTGCCACCATTCCCGACACTGCCGGCTACTCAGTCGTGACAGCGCCCGTTGATTGCCGGGGCCGCCTGCCGCAGAGCGCCTACCAGGTAAGGAAAGTGTCAGGCACGGTATATGCGGTGCATTACACCCGAAATCCCATGGCAAAGGACTATTTTGCAGCTCAGGTCCCCGAAGGGACAACCACTTCCTTTGGCG
>DUHF01000005.1 GCA_013331015.1 Methanoregula sp. | reverse complement strand
CCGTTCCTCATGGAGATGCCCCCGTACCGGTTCCCGACCACGGCAACCTCACTGCGCCACATGTGGGACCGCGGCGAAATGTACCTGCGAAAAGCCGGGGGGATCATCCTTGCCGGGGCATTCATTGTCTGGGTCCTTGCATCGTTCCCGTGGGGCGTGGAATACGGCAGCGCAGAAAGCTATGCCGGCATGCTCGGCCAGCTGCTCGAACCGCTCTTTGCCCCGCTCGGGTTCGACTGGAAGGTCACGGTTGCCCTCCTCTTCGGGTTCATCGCCAAGGAGATCGTTGTCGGTTCGCTCGGTGTCCTCTATGGCACCGGTGAGGACGACGGCTCGCTCAACGAAGCTTTGCTCGCCGACCCGTCGCTGGGGCCGGCTGCGGCCTTTGCCCTGATGGCGTTCGTGCTCCTCTACATGCCCTGCGTTGCAACGCTCGCGGTCATTAAAAAGGAGACCGGTTCGTGGAAGTGGACCGCGTTCTCGGTGGCCTATGGTATCATTGTGGCATACCTGGTTGCGTTCATCATCGTGCAAGCCGGGCCCGTTGTTCTGGGAGGGATCTGACCATGGCATCACTGACAAAAAACCTGTTTTCCGGGCTCTTTGGCATCCTCTACCTCATCTTTGGCGTTACAGAAACGCTCGCCGGTCTTGTGCCGGGTATCGCTGACCTGACCACACCATTCATGATACCAGCCGACATCATCGGCGGGCTGGTCCTCTGCGTTGTCGGGGCGGTCTACCTTGCCGCACTGCAGCGGTTCACCGCAGGATCCGGTAACGGCTCCGCGTACCTGTACGTGGCGATGGCCCTCTCGGTTATCTTCGGCATCGTTGCGCTGCTCTCCCTAGCAGCACAGGGCACCGACATCATCCTCTTCGGCAACGAGCCATGGAGCCCGGTGGCGCTTCTCGTGCCGATGGTGTACCTTGCAATCCTGCCGGCCGCTGCCCTCTCCCGCTGGGGCCGGAGGTTCATTGGCGACCTGATGGGGGATGCGTGATGGCGGGGACCACGGCGGATATCGCCCGCATCCTCCGGGACCGGTCCCTGACCCGTGCCGAATGTGCCCGTATGCTCGGCCTGAACAGGGAACAGCTCAACGAGCGGCTCCGCATGATGGAGCGGCAGGGCTACCTTGCCCGGGCCACCCCGCAAACAGACTCCTGTTCCGGCTGCTGTGTGAAGTGTTCGTGCTGTGGTACGAAAAATGCCGGGGCCGTGCCGGTCCTCTATTCCCTTACCGGGAAAGGAGAACGGCTGGCTGCCGGGGAATAATTTAGGAAACGGCCCGGTGAGATTGTCTATCGTTGCGAGGAGGAGCTGGTACAGTTAGCCTCTATCATCACCTCAATGGATTTCCCAGGAAAAACAGTACAGACAAAAACATTTCAGGTCTTTTGCAAATTGATTGCGATGCCTGCCGCCGCCCCGCGGGGGCGCTCCCGCGGCGGCCTTCAGGGAGTATTTCCCGGGCATTCAATTGCCCCTCCGTGCCCCCCGCGAGGGGCGCCTCGCGGCGGGGAGCCATCATATCTTTTCATAGCGTACGTGTTTTTCATGATTCAGGAGTGAACTCGCGTTCATTCCCGTTTCACCAGAGAGCAGTTTTTCCTGCATTCCCCTGTCCTCACCTCAGCGAGAACGTACCGTACTTCCCGCCGCCGCCCGGGTGCAGGACGACCGTGCCGTTCCTCAGTGCCATGACAGCATCGGCCACCTTCGGGTGAACAGCCCGGATCTCCGCAAAGGGCACATCGATCAGAACCGCGATCTCGTTATCGAACGTCTCGATGAACTTCGCGTAGATCGTCTTGCACTTCTTCGTGTTGGGCGACGATGCGCCTTCCATGGTCTGGATGATCTGGGCGAGCGGGATGACGCGGAGGTACGGGGGCCGGGGCCGCGCTTCACTCCCGTGGGACAGTTCCTTTGCCCGGTCGGCCACGCCCTTCTTGATGATCCCCCCATCGGCCGGGCACCGCCACTGGTGCCGGACCGCATCCTCAAAGGAGTACTGGGAGTAGCACCGGGTGCAGGCAGTCCGGTTATACTTTCCTTCCTCCGGGAAGAACCCGGCGTTCATCTCAATGGAGCCGGCCCTGATCGCGGCGATCACGTCCTTTGCCGTCTTTCCCGCGACACGGATCCGGTTGAACTCCCGGCCGAGTTTGTCGGGATAGGGGCTGTGGGCATCCGAGTTTGTCAAAAACGGGACATCGTACAGGTCCGGAATAGCCGCACCGTACGAACTGTCTGCCGAGAGGCCGAGCTCGAGGAAATCGATCTTCGCACTCCCGTAGCAGGCCGGGACGGAATCAAAATACGCGTACATGGCCGTCCACGGGGTGAAGGCATGGGCGGGACCGACCAGCGCACCGACATCATGGGCGGCGTTGGCGATCTCCTCGCCGGTCCGGTACACATGCGGTCTTCCGGCAGTAACAAAACTCTTGCAGGTCCCGGTGAGAAGGTCGCGGAGCTGATCGAACTGGGCAGGATCCCCGGCAAGGATGAGATGATGGACCCGTTTGATGTCCTCGATCTCGCCCTGCGGGACGATGACGACCCCGGAATCGTTCTCAAAGAATGATTTCCACCCGGCCAGCCAGTCCGGC
>DUHF01000174.1 GCA_013331015.1 Methanoregula sp. | reverse complement strand
GCAAGATTGCGCTGGAAGTCGGAGACCCGGTCGAAGCGGTCTGCTGAGAAATCGAGCTCGGAGAGTTTTCCCACGATCTCGTAGGTCTTGTTCTCGATATCGCCTTTCACCCGCTCGTTCTGTTTTGCAAACGTTGAGAGAAACGACTCGTTCTCGTTCACCCGCCAGCCATGGATGCGGTCCATCTTGGTTGCCGCAATGACAAAGGGCGTCTTGCAGTTCCTTAAGATCTGGAGTGCCTCGATGGTCTGGGGCTGGAACCCCTGGTTGATGTCAACGACAAGGATTGCCATGTCGGCAAGCGCCCCGCCGCGTGCCCGCAGCGTGGTGAATGCATGGTGCCCCGGCGTGTCGATGAAGAGGAGACCGGGGATGTTGATCGACGCCTTGCCCATCGTGCCGCTCATGGTGCGGATGGCATCGATGGGGACGATGGTAGCGCCGATATGCTGGGTGATGGCACCCACCTCGGAGCTCACTACCGATGATCCGCGGATCCGGTCAAGGAGCGAGGTCTTGCCGTGGTCAACATGCCCCATGACACACACAATCGGCGTCCTGATAGTCGGGTTCTCCGCCATTTCTCATCCCCTTTTTAACGCTCACTGCCCTGATCGACCGGGTAAAAATCCCCGCATATTCCTGTGCATACCCCGGCGCCGCGCCGGGTTCTCATTTCAGGACGATGTCTTCAGAGCCACCTGATATGTAATAGACGTCAGATCCTATTAATTGTCACCCTCCCGGCTGAACGGTGACGCTCCCCCGGTATCACGGGTTGAAAAAAAAAGGTAACATTAATCACGGAAAAGTGCCAATATAAGCGGGCAATTTGCCGGGGTGGGGTAGTTGGTCATCCTAGAGGATTGTGGATCCTCCGACCCGGGTTCGAATCTCGGCCCCGGCCTCTTCTTTTCGTGAACCCTGTTCATGCTATTTTCCCGTTAGTTCGGTTGTTTCTCGTCAGCCTCAATCTGCCCGTCTTTGAGGTGAATGACCCGGTGGAAATACTCCTTATGCCATTCCTCGTGCGAGACCATGACGATGGTCTGGCCGAGCTCTTCATTGATGGTGCGGAACTGGTCAAGCACCGCCCGGGAGTTTGCCGTATCAAGGTTTGCACACGGCTCATCGGCAAAGAGGATGATGGGCCGGTTCACCATGCTCCGCGCAATCGCCACACGCTGCTGTTCGCCACCGGAGAGCTCTTTTGGCAGGTGGTCGAGCCGGTTTATAAGTCCAACGATTGAAAGAACATTCGTGCTTGCCAGGCGGCACTCCGCTTCGGTTTTTCCCTGCGCCATTGCCGTGAGCATCACGTTTTCAAGAACGGTCAGTTCTGCCACCAGCGCATAGTCCTGGAAGATATACCCCATCTTCCGGAGCCGGTAATCGGTCCGCTCGTCATCGTCCAGGCCGGAAACATCGATCCCGTCAATTTCGATGGTGCCGGTCGTGGGATAATCGAGGAGCCCGAGCAGGTGGAGCATGGTCGACTTGCCGCTGCCGGAAGGCCCCATCAGACCGATGAAATCCCCGCGGTGGATCTCGAAACTGACCCCCCGCAGGGCAGGGACTTCCACAACCCCGAGGCGGTAGGTTTTCCCGAGATCTGAAATTTTTATCATGTCATCCCCTCATTGCGGTAAGGATATCCTCCCGTGCGATCTGCCATGCCGGGATGAACCCGGCAATGGCGGATGCAATAAAGAGGAGCACCGCGTTTGTTACGATATCTGCAAGGGTGAACGCGGGACGGATATCTCCATCGGGAAATACGATCGGAAACACGGAAAAATACCGGTCGAGAGCAAGGAGGATGAACAGGCCAAAGATGATACCCATGACGGCAAGGATTACCACCTGGAAGACATAGCTGAAGGTGATGGTGGTCCGGTGGATTCCAATCGCCTTCAGGATCCCGATCTGCCGCCGGTTGTTCAGGGTCTTGATCATGATGACGATGAAGATGACCACGATAGCTATCACGATGCTGACAATTGTCGAGATGCTGTTGATAACCCCGTAACTCTGGACAACCTCCGCAAAAGCTTTCCCCAGCAGATCGTGCCAGGTCTTGATCTGCTCCTGGATGCCCATCCCGATCAAGGACAATTTGACCTCCTCCACGTCCTCTCCCGGAACGGTCCGGATCAGGACTGCCGTTGCCTGGTCAACCGGGTGCCCCCTGACACTCTCCATCTCCTCCCAGGTGATGAAGACCAGCGGGTCAACCATGTACGACTTGGTCTCAAAGACTCCCTTCACCCGGTACGTTCGGACCACCCCGTTGGTAAATTCCACGTCAATGGAATCCCCGGTCCTGACCCCTCCGAGAGAGGGCATCAGGTCCTCGGATTTGTCCTTGTTCCCGGCCACGAGTTTACCGATGAGGATAACCCCGGTGTCACCCTCCCCCAGGTACTGGCCTTCCCTCATCATTTTGGAAATGCCGGTCACCAGGACCTCGTCACGCGGCCGGATAGCGATGATGCTTCCCGGGAGGCGGCTCCCTTTAAACTTCATCACTCCCCCGATATCGTTATGCGGTGCAGCCCGCAAAACTCCCGGCACCCGGTTCACCCGGGCGAGAAGATCTTCAAGATCCTCGATAACTTCCTTATTCTCCTTGGGCTCGATGATGATATCGCCGGACTGGTACTCGATGGTCTGGTCGACAAAGAGGTTGATCGCGCCAGTAATAACGGAGGGCAAAAAGATCATGTTCGTGAAGACCATGCCGATGATCACCACCGTCATCACGAGGCTGCCGATGTTGCCGCGCTGGAGGGACCGCAGGCCCAAAAAGAAGGACAGTTTCAGCCGGGTGACCGTCTCATTCATGGTTCTTGCCCGGGGTTTTCCTGATGAACACCCACCATCCTGCGGCAGCCAGGAGAATGAGGATGACAACCCCGATAACAATGCCGGAGTAATCGGCCGGGGCTAACGGGAGGGAGAGGGGCTGCGTGACCGTGCTTTCCCCCCAGTCATCCGTGTAGGTGATGGTCACGGTATAGGGATGATCGCCGGCATCCCCTCCTTTCAGCCGGAAGAGTGCAGGAGCGTCATTGCCCGGTTTGATCTTGCCAAGGAACGCCTCGCGCGTGCCGGAGAAGGGGAGGTCGACCTTCGCGCTCACGGATTTTGCATCTCCCGTCCCGGCATTCTCGACCCGGATGATCAAATTGAAGGGCTCTCCGGCCACCACCCGTTCGGGAGAGGTTTCAACAGACGCGATACCGATCTCGGCCCTGCCCTGCACCAGGAGGTTGATGGCAGCCGGTTCGGTATGCTTCAGGCCGTCGATGGTATAGTATTCGATCGTGACCGGGACGGTTGCAATGCCGGTTGCCGCCTTCCTGTCCGTGATGAGGACAATATCAAGGGATTCCGTTGAACCGGCCGGAATGCTGTTGATATGGTACAGTTCGGTATCCTTTGGTGAGACGGAGGTGCTGGCATTGCCGATCCGGACGATCACCCGTTCGGCGGAACTCTGGCCGCTGTTGATGAAATTGAGCTGCACATCGGCAGCGTCCCCGGGCTTCACGGCATCCGGTGTGGTGACCCCCATGCCAAGAACCGCGAGTTTTGCAACGGCAATCTGGGTGTTCACGTTGACCGGCACCGGGTAGCGGGTGCTCCTTCCCCCCTTGGTATCAACCCAGACTTCCGGGAAATAGAAGCCGGTCGCTGCCGGAGCCCGGATAAGGAACGTGACCGGGATGGTCTGGCCCGGCCCGAGGTCCCCGATCCGCTGGTAATTCTCCCCGATGACCGTGATGCCTTTTCCCTCGAGCCCCGCCTTCTCGATGAAGACGTTGATATCGGTGGTTCGTGAGGACTCAAACCCGCTGGTCTGCGGCCCGACATTCTCGCTGATGGATGCGCTCGAAGCAGTGTTCTTCAGCACAACCGTAAGCGTACCCAGATCCCCGGGCATCAGCACGGCCGGGGTCAGCTCATAACTGCTGACGGTCACGGTAGGCTCCGCGGCGACCGGGGAACAGGTGGAGAGCAGGATCACAAGTGTGGCAAGAACGATGATTAATAAAACCGGGCGCATAATCTTCAAAACGATTGTTCTCTCGCTCGTCCCTAATCAACTTTTGCGCGCGGGGCATTCTTGGTTTTAAGGTTCTCTAGAAAAGCTAACAGAAATTTCAGATTGTATTACGATGGGGCCACGGGTGCTCGCCGCCATATCGGGGCTCGCCTTTGTGGAGCATGGCCGTGGATGGTGACGCGTGTGAAAAATTTTAAAGCAGGAATAGGGGCATGACGGCGTTGCTCTGGCGGGCTGACTTTTTGGGGGGCAGGTAAGGTACATTTTAGTGCATTGAGTGCCAATTTTGTACAACGCCTCCCGACCGGCCGCAGCTCAATTGCGTACCAGCGGGGGAAGAGGAACTCATGCCAGAAAACCAGTATGTTCACGGCTATTCGGCACGCGAATCAGAACGGCTCGCAGACCAGGCAGAGACCTTAACCGGGCTCCTGCATGGTGACACCCGCTACCCGCCGGGCTCCCGGGTCCTCGAAGCCGGTTGCGGGATCGGTGCCCAGACTGTAATCCTTGCAAAGAACAGCCCCGGCGCCCTGATCACCTCCGTGGATATCTCGGCTGACTCGCTGCGCCGGGCAGAGGAGAGGATCCGGGCCGAAGAGATCACCAACGTGACATTCCGGCAGGGGGATATCTTCCGGCTTCCTTTCGAACCCGGCAGCTTCGATCACATCTTCATCTGTTTTGTGCTGGAGCATCTCGCGGATCCGCCAGGGGCGCTTTTACACTTAAGACCGCTGCTGAGAGAGGGGGGGACGCTCACGGTGATTGAGGGGGATCATGGTTCAACCCTCTTCCACCCGGAAGACCCGGATGCCCGGCGGGCCATAGATTGCCTTGTCGAACTCCAGGAACGGGCAGGTGGCAATGCACTGATCGGGAGGCAGCTCTACCCTCTGGTAGCCGGTGCGGGCTATTCTGAAGTCCACGTCTCGCCGCGGATGGTCTATGTAGACTCCTCCCGCCCTGCGCTTGTCGAAGGATTTACCAAACTCACCTTCACGGCCATGGTCGAAGGTGTGGCGGATGCTGTACAGGAGCAGGGGCTGATGAGCCGGGATGCGTGGGAGCGGGGGATTGCAGCCCTGTACCGTACGGCTGAAGCGGACGGCGTCTTCTGTTACATCTTCTTCAAGGCAACCGCTCGGAAGTGAGGGGATTATGAAGATCTCCGTCATTGTTGCCCACCCGCGTGAAGGGAGCTTCAACCATGCCATTGCGGACATGGCAGCCGATACCCTCCGTTTAGCCGGGCATGAGGTTCGATTCCACGACCTGTATGCCGAACACTTCGACCCGCTCCTTCCGGATGCAGAGATCGCCCGTAACGCCCCCCTCCCCATGGGGATAGCGGAACACTGCCGGGAAGTCAGCGAAGCGGACGGGATCGTCATCGTCCATCCCAACTGGTGGGGGATGCCGCCCGCGATCCTGAAAGGATGGGTTGACCGTATTCTGCGCCCGGGTATTGCCTACCGGTTCGCGGAGACCGACACCGGAGACGGTGTGCCGGACGGTCTCCTGAACGCCCGTGCTGCCGTGGTATTCAACACCTCCAATACCCCCAAAGCCCGTGAGCAGGAGATCTTCGGGGATCCGCTCGAACGGCTCTGGAAGGACTGCATCTTCTCGTTCTGCGGTGTGCCAATAGTCCGCCGGAGGATGTTTGGCGTTATTGTAACGAGCACAGAAGAGCAGCGGAAGGCATGGCTTGCGGAAGTACGGGAGATAACCCGGGATCTGTTCCCGCCGGTATGATGGGGGGTTTATGGGCCGGTGATTGCCGGCCCGCCGCACTCATACACCTGAGGCTCCTCCTCCCGGTGCGATACTGCGGTCCGTCCATTGCGCAACATTACTCCGGATTCCCTCATCGGTGTACGATGCTACCGTGATCCGGTCCCGGGCCAGGCTCAAAAAGAAGAGCTCCCCGCCCGCGTCATGACACTTCAGGATCACGGTAAATCGGTCGGCACCGGGAATGTGCCGCACCCTCCCGCGGTGGGCTCCGATGTTTGCCATGTTCGCCATGACCGCGTGGATCCCGTCCTCGTACCCTTCGACCGAATTGTACACCTCGGACGAGCTCCCGATCTGCTTTTTTGCGGTGTCCTCGTACACGAACTTCGCGGTGTAACGTTCGCGGACTTTCATCACCGGCGGGTGATGCTTTCCTGCTGTCCGGTACGACGTGCATCCGAGCGGGTTTTTCAGGATGAGATCCTGGATGACGGCAGTGAACGAGCCGATATCGGTAAACGGTCTGTCCAGAATGCATACGGCGCTCTTTGTCCCGGGTTTTGGGGTGAACTGTCTCATGGGCTCCTCCCGCGTATGCCAATTTTTTGCGTGCATCCCCGTTCCGGGTACGAATCCCGCCGGGTCTGCGCCACACGGCTGTTCGCAGGGTTGTACCAGCTATGAAACCGTGCAATGAAGAAAGCCTTGCTGGTCATGCATGGGGGTCAGTAGGGATAGATCCTGTATGGGCCCGGCCGGGCCTGTCATCTGGTGTCAGTGAAAATGGGGGGAAATGCCAGTCGAGAAACGTTCGGGGAGATCCACCTGCGGACCCGGTCCGGAAGACCGTATCCGGGCCGTCCAGAGAAATAATATCCCCGCTGACTCCCCCATGCAACCGCTCTGCGTATGCAACTTATGGTATACCCTCACGACGAATTTTACCGTTCAGTGGCCGTGTTCCGGATCCGGAAGACCCCGGGGGGTCATGGGGGATATAATGGATTGCGGCAGGGCAGCTCGGGGAACTTCCCGCATCCTGTCCGGCATCCCCGGTCTTTTTTCTCCCTGCCCGGGGATACACCCCTGCGGCGAACCACGGGATTTTTCTGCATGCTTTACCTTTGCACCCGAAAACCCGGTGACCGGTATTGTCACAACCGGGGACGACAGGCCCCGGGTCCAGAAGATCCCCTGCGTGAAGTTTCTAAATCCCCCATTTTTCCCAACACTTTCGCCCTGCACAGAGATCCCCTTTTACTCCCAATTTCGCATTCGTATACCACGACACATATGGACACGACCTCACTATCCAACACACTGATTGAAACTATCAAAGCAATGAACCGCTGCTGGACCGAAGGCTGGCACGAAGAAGAGTTCCGGCAGTACATCCACCCGGACGCCGTTGCTATCGTCCCGACAACTCCCGGGCGGCTCGAGGGGCAGGATGCATATGTGGCCGGATGGCGGGGTTTCTGTGAAGCGGCAGTCATCCATGAATGGCGGGAGACCGATCACAAGGTGCAGGTCTATTCCGGTGGAAAAAGTGCCGTGGTCACGTACTTCTTTACCATCACGTTTGCTCCTGGCAAAGAGAAGGTGACCCTGCAGGGCAGGGACATGTTCTTCCTGGTGAAGGAAGGGCGCAGATGGCTGGTTGCTGCCGACCAGTTCTCACCCGAACCCATGGCCTGATCCAGTTATTGTAAAAAAACCCCGTAGTGCCGATCGATAAATTCCGACCGGAATAAATGGTTACGGGAAAAACACCTAGAAGGGATCTTTCATGGACACGATTGTCATCATCGGCTACCTTGCCGGAACCCTCACCACGATATCGTTTGTACCGCAGGTTCTGCGGGCATGGAAACTCAAAGAAACCCGCGACCTCTCGCTTGCCATGCTCATCCTCTTTGCCGCGGGTATCCTTCTCTGGACGCTGTATGGGATCTGGACGGCATCGCTTCCCATCATCGCGGCAAACGTGATGACGTTTTTCCTCCTCCTGATCCTGCTTGGGCTCAAGATCCGGTATCACTGATCCCAAAATCAGATCTTTTTTTAATCGGAATGATTGTGAAAAAAAGGATCCAGGAAATGGATCAAAAGGTTATTCGTCCTGGAGGAGCACAAGGCAGCCGGCGATCTTGTCGTGGAGACCCTGGTGGTTTTTGGTAAACCCGATCATCAAAAAGCCGATGAAGACGATCAGGATCGAGATGAACTTTGCGAAGAACCGGAGCGTTGTACGGGCAAAGGTGGGCTTTTGTCCATCCATATCGGTAACCACGAGGCGCATGAGCACTTTACCCGGGGTGGCCTGGCTGCGGGCAGACTCAAAACCGGCAAAGTAGAGCCACGGCACGATGACGAGCATGACCCCGTATGCGGCAATGATGGAAGCAATGAGAGCACCGGTAGTACCTTCCACGGTCAGCTGGTCGGCCGGGACATGCTGTACCGCATAGAAATACAGGTTCTGGAGCCCCCTGAAGAGGCCAAACCCTGCAACGGTTACAAGGCCGAGAATGATAACAAAGATCACATCCACGATGCACGCGATGAAGCGCCGCCCGAGCCCGGCATAGATGCCGACTTCGCGGCCTTCATCTTCTTCAGGGGCGGCAACCGGTGCCCGGGCTGCAACCGTATCAATATCAGCCCCGCACCACTGACAGAACTTACCGGAGGCATCAGTCTCTTTTCCACATTTCGGACAGAACATTCCTTTTACTCCTGATACGTTAAGTTAAACCGGGTGTCCTTTTTAATTTAACTGTTCTTTTCTATATTTTGGCTGGTGTGATGCCCGGATCAGGCGGCAGAGAAAAAGACCCGCTCCGTTCTCTGGAACACACCCCGCTGCCGCCCTTGCGGGAGCACAAGCCAGAAATACCCGGCAGGGTAAGCTTTCCTGCATGAACGATCCGATAAAAATCTCCGCTGTCGTCATGCTGGTACTCTGTGCGCTTCTTTCTGGCTGCACGAGCCCGACAGCATCCGAGCTGAAGCCCGCGGAGACGCCGGTCCCCACACCG
>DUHF01000260.1 GCA_013331015.1 Methanoregula sp. | reverse complement strand
CCACAACCCTGTACATGACCGGCGGTGAAAAACGAAATTACCGGACAACAGTCACCGGCCCGGCAGGGACGCCCTATACTATCGTGGTGGACGCAACGCGAAGAACAGCATTTAATTCCGGATCCTGACCTTCCGCCCAACGATCTCCAGCCGTCCCTCACAGAAGAGACGGACAGCCTCCGGAAACGCGATGTGCTCCTCATAAAGAATGCGTTCTGCCAGCGAATCCTCGTCGTCCGTCTCCAGTACCGGAACGCACCGCTGGAGGATGATAGGACCACAATCGAGATGCTCGTCCACGAAATGTACGGTACACCCCGCGAGTTTCACCCCGTATTCAATTGCCTGCCGCTGGGCATGCAGCCCGGTGAAGGAAGGAAGAAGTGCAGGGTGGATGTTCACCATCTTGTGAGGAAATGCCTGCACAATGCCTTTCCCGAGGATGCGCATATAGCCCGCAAGAACGAAGAGATCCGCTTCCTGCTGCTGCATCGCAGAGAGCAGGGCGCGCTCGTATAACTCCCGGGACGCAAAGGACGCATAATCGATAATAACCACCGGAATGCCGGCCTTTTCTGCCCGGACGATGGCATACGCTTCCGGGTTGTCGGTGATGAGCGCAACGCACCGGGCAGGAATCGTACCGGCCTGTATCGCATCGATGATGGCCTGGAAATTGGATCCCCGGCCCGATGCAAGAACGGCAATGCGCCGGGTCATGGGCTCTCTCCTTCAGGATTTTCCCCGCTCGCTCTCCGGCCGGCACTGGTTGCGGCATGGAGGAGGATCTTCACCTTGACGATCCGCCGGCCATGCATCTGCATGACCGAGAGCGTGATGTTCTCGGAGGGGATCTCCACCTTCTCCCCCGGGTGGAGGGGGAGATGACCGAGACGGTCGATCACAAGACCGCCGATCGTCTCGTAGGACTCATCGGTCGGAAGGTTGATGGAGAGCCGCTCGTTTGCGTCCACGACCCACATCTGGGCATCCACGACAAAGACGCCCGGGGCGATCTCCTGCACCTCGGGCTCTTCCTGGTCATGCTCATCCATGATGTCACCGACCAGTTCTTCAAGGATGTCCTCGACCGTGACGATCCCGACAAAACTGCTGTATTCATCAATGACGATTGCAATCTGCACCCGGTTAACCTGGAGTTCCTTTAAGAGGTCGTCGATCTTCTTCGTTTCCGGAACAAAGGTGGGATCGTACATGACCTCGCGGATGGTCGAGTCCTTCCGGCGGGAGACCATTGCAGCGAAGATATCCTTCACGTTCAGGATCCCGATGATATTGTCAATACGGTCGTGAAAGACCGGGATGCGGGAGAAACCGGTATCATTGAAGATCCGTATCGCGTCCTCAAAACTGCTCGTATCCTCAATAAGGATGACATCAACCCGGGGGGTCATGATCTCGCGGGCGATCGTGTCCCCGAACTCGAGCACCGAGTAGAGCATGTCCTGCTCGTCCTGCTCGATCGTCCCCTCTTCCTTCCCCACATCGATCCATTCCTTGATCTCTTCCTCGGTCACGGCCGGTTCAGACGAGTCCCTGCCGCTCCCCAACCGTGGATTTACCTTAATAATAAGCCAGATGATGGGAGTAAACAAGCGGGACAGGGCAAGGATGACGGGGGCAATCGTCAGGGCAAAACTGTCCGTAGCCCGTGCTGCATAGATCTTGGGGCCGATCTCGCCAAAGAAGAGAAGGACGAGCACGACAAAGCCCGTCGCGATCCCCACACCAATGTCCCCGAAGATACGGATGGCAACCGCAGTAGCAAGGGACGCAGCCGCAACATTGACGATATTATTCCCGATAAGGATCGTTATCAGGAGATGCTCGGGCGATTCCTTGAGCATTGCCAGGGCTGCCGAACCGGGCCGGCTTTCATTGACCAGCGTCCTCACCTTTGCCCGGGTCATGGCAATCAGGGCAACCTCGGAAGCCGAGAAGAATGCGGAGAGGATGATACAGAGAATGAAAAGGAAGATAGTAAGAGCGTTTTCCATCATTGTGATTCACAACGTGCGGGTGCACGATATACGGTTTCGCCGGAAAGGTACCAGTATATTCGGGAACATATTTTATAAAACCAGCGCCTGATCCATGCATTCCGCCATGAAGGCACGGTCGCGTGCAAGAATGGCAACCTTCTCGTCCGCAGAGGGAGGCGGGAAGATATTGAGATCGTCAATCTCAAGAGTCAGGGGACCATTATACCCAACATCCCGCAAATCCCGCAGAACGCCCGCCATTACCGGGCTCCGGTCAAGCGGGAGGTGCAGGACTCTGCCCTCTTTATTGCTGATATGGACATTTGCAATCCGGTCATGGCAGAGCTCGATATACCGGGCGGGTTCCTCATCAGAAACTGCCAGTGCATGGGCAATGTCGAGGGTGAAGAAGAGCCACGGTTCATCATCGAGGAGCTGCCGTACCCGTTCTGGAGTACAGAGCAGCGAGTTTATGGCCGGCTCCATGTTCTCCATGCTGATCCTGAGGGAATTTTTCATTGCCGCGTTCCGGAGCGCGGAAATATAGGTTTCAAACCGTACCGCATCAGCCTCTCCCGGGGGACGTTTTGCCGTACGCCGGCCCGGATGGAGGGTGAGTACCCGGGCGCCAAGCTGTTCGGCGATCCCAACCGACTGCACCGCATGCCGGATCGAGACCTCTGCAACATCCGGGTTGATGGAACAGGGATTCAGGTCAAGGACCGGGCCATGGACCGTAAGGTTGGGGATCTCCTTATGCTGCTTTTTGCAGGCAAAAACTTCATTGACCGGAAGATCGCGGAGCCAGAAATGCGGGGTCTCGATCCAGAACTCGATCCCGTCAAGACCCGCGCGGGAGACGAAACCGAAGATCTCCGGAGTTGTGTATTCGTGGAAGAACATACTGGATACGGCAAACGAGACCATGACAGTACTACTTGATATGCGGTTTTGTCCTAATAGTTGTTGATGGACTGGTTCAATACCCCGGTTGAATCCACGGGGGGAAAAACAGCACCTCTCCTGGTTTCCGAGCTCTCGGCAATCATCCAGCAACTCCTTGATGATCCACGACTTCTGGATATCCGGGTGCGGGGGGAGGTGACCAACTACAAGCACCACGGGCGGGGGCACCGGTACTTCTCCTTATCCGAGAAGGGGGGCGGAAGCACTGCCGCGGTGGTCAAGTGCGTGATGTGGCGGTCGGATGCCGACCGGCTCCCGTTCACTCCTGAAGAAGGTATGGAGGTGATAGTCTCCGGGTCAGTGACACTCTATGCCCCCCACGGGGCATACCAGCTGCAGGTCAAAGCCATGGAGAAGGCCGGGCTTGGCGAGAAGTACCTCCTTGTTGAACAATGGAAGAAGGAACTTGCGGCTCTTGGCCTCTTTGCCGCGGATCGCAAACGGAAACTTCCGGCATTTCCGCAAAAGATCGGGGTGGTCACCTCAGAGACCGGCGCGGTCATCCACGATATTTGCAATGTTGTGGCGCGGCGGTACCCGCTTGAGATCATCATCTCGCCAACTGCCGTTCAGGGCGAGGACGCGCACCGCGGGATTGCGCAGGCGATCCGGCGGGTTGCCGGCCGTGTCGATCTGGTCATTGTTGCCCGCGGGGGCGGGAGTTTTGAGGATCTCTTCCCCTTCAACCACCCCGAGGTTGTGCATGCCATCGCTTCATGCCCGGTGCCCGTTGTGAGTGCCATCGGCCACGAAGTCGACGTTACGCTCTCTGACCTTGCCGCGGATATCCGGGCACCAACCCCATCTGCTGCTGCCGAACTGGCAGTGCCTGACAAAACGGCCCTTCTCCACCGGTTGCAGGAACAGAAGATCCGTATTGACACGGCTTTGCAGGGCAGGGTGGCATGGGCACGCGAAGAGATACAGGGGCTCCGGGACCGGCTCCGCCCGCAGAAGTTTGTCCGGAAGATCGGGGAACGGCGGCAGTATTCCGCTGATATTGCCGACCGGCTGGACCGGGCCTGCGCCACCCGGATTGAACGGGAACAGCTCCTCCTCGCGGGTATGAAGGCAGCCCTTGAAGCCGCAAGCCCGCTCGGTATCCTGTCACGGGGATACTGTATTGCAGAAAAAGATGGAAAACTGGTGAGAAGTGCCGGTGCCTTAAAAAAAGACGACCGGCTGAAGATCCGGTTTTTTGACGGAAGCAGCCAGGTGAGCGTGGAGCGTGTGGATCATGACAGAAACATATGAGACAAAAGTTGAGCGACTGAAAGAGATCATCACAAAGATCGAAGACGGGAATACCAGCCTTGACGAGAGCATGAAACTCTACGAGCAGGGTGCAATCATCATAAAGCAGTGCGAGACCCTGCTTGCCGAGGCCGAACTCAAGATTTCGACACTGAGCCGGGACGCGTAGCAGTCAGGGTAACAGTCATCTCGTTTCCCAAAACAAGATTGGCGATAAGATCCCGGGGAAGGGTCAGGGCTACGGCATCTGACAGGATGCCGATGGTGCGGCCGCAGACAAATGCACTCCTGCGCCAGACGATATCTGCCGGGTGGTTCAGCATCATCTGCGAAGAACCGCGGGAATGGATTTCTGCAACAACACCCCCGCAATCGAGTCGGGAAACCAGGACTGCTTCGTCATGCGCGAGCACCGCTTTGAACGCGGGTGAGAGTCCTAAACAACCCTTATCCGCCGCGATCCCGATGATGCAGTTGCCGTTTATCGTTACGTGGTCCTCGGCGGTCACTTCAAACGTTGTTTGGTGGGTACCGAGGATCAGCGGATGGCCCCGGGCCCGGATTGTCTCCTGCGCCTCCATGCTTTATTAGGTGAGGGTTGCCATTCATATTTTAATGTTTATCACCGCCAACTGCCCCGAGTGCAAAGACGAGACCGAGCACGAAGTGGTCGCCGAGACCCGTGACGTGCTCATCCGCTGCACAACCTGCGGTCATCACCAGCGGATCCCAAAAGAACGCGAACCCCAGGCCCTCATGATCAAGGCAATCGTTTCCCGCGAAGGAACCTCCCGGGTCTGCACAATCGAGCTTGCAAAAGAAGATGAATGCAATGCCGGAGATCACCTTGTCGCTGAATGCGGCGAGGAGGTATTCGGTGTCGAAGTCACCTCCATCGAATGCGGGGACAAGCGGGTGGAGCGCGCAATAGCCGCTGATATCACCGCGCTCTGGACCCGGGCTATCGAGCAGGTGATCGTCAAGATCTCTATCCATGACGGGAGAAAGACGATCCCGGTATACATGGAATGCGATGGCGAACAGGAGTTCGTGGTGAGCGAGATGTACGTGGTCTCAGGAAAACGTTTCAAGATCTCCCACCTCAAGCTCCGGGACGGCCCGCTCATGCGAAAGGAAGGATGGAAGGCGATCGCCCACCGGATCAAGCGGATCTATGGGACACGCCTATAGATATTTTTTGAGCGCCGCCTCAAACTGTTCTGCGTGGACAACCCCTTCAAACCGTTCAACCGTTTTTTTGTCCTTTAAAATAAGGATAGTCGGGGTTGCCTTCAGCTGGTATTCACTGATGTACTCCCGGTTTTTCATTGCATCGATCTCCTCGATGGGGATCTGCAATGTCCGAAAAACCTCACTATTGATCGCTTCCTGTTCCATGCATCCCATGCAGCCCGGCTGGAAAAAGCAGAGTACCCGCAGTGTCATGAAAGGGAATGAACCGCGAATTGTAAAAAGGGTATGGATGATGGATCAGCTGCTGCCGAAATTGACAATGCGGATATCCACACGGGGATAGTTCCCGTCCACAACGATCCCGGAAGAGGTTTTCCGGGTAATCTCTCCGAGACGGAGATATGCAGTAGGGGTAGAATTCACGGTCGGGAATTGCTCGGTGAACCCATAGACGGTCATACCCAGCACATCGCCGGTCGTGAAATTTGCAATACCGATACCGGAGTCCTCGAGATCCTCGATACTATTGAATTTTTCAAGCTCTGCTGTCGGGAG
>DUHF01000193.1 GCA_013331015.1 Methanoregula sp. | reverse complement strand
GATGTCCGGCTTGCCATGATGGAAGATGCCGGAAAACTCAAAATCCCGTTCACCACCGGCCTCCTGCTGGGGATAGGGGAGACCATGGCAGACCGGGAGGACTCGCTCTTTGCCATCCGCGATCTCCACAAACGGTACGGCCATATCCAGGAGATCATCATCCAGAACCTCTGCCCCAAGCCCGGCACCGCGCTCGCGCACCAGCCGGCCCCCACAACAGATGAGATCTGCGCCACGATCCGGATGGCAAAGGACATCCTCCAGCCGGAGATCGCCATCCAGATCCCGCCGAACCTGATCGATGCCGCCTCGCTTATCGCCTGCGGCGTGGACGACCTTGGCGGAGTCTCGCCGCTCACTATCGACTACGTGAACCCCGAGCACCCGTGGCCGGCGATCGATGAACTCAGGGCCATCGCGGGCAGTGCCATTCTGCAGGAGCGGCTCTGCATCTACCCGCGGTATATTGAACGCGGCTGGTACGATGCGGGATTGCAACCTCTAATAAACCGGCTCAGCCAAACAGTACAGGAAAGGAGCAGGGGATCGTGAAACAGAAAAAACTCCTCTATGCCGGCAAGGCCAAGAGCGTATACCATACCGACACGAAGGGCAAACTCATCGTTGAGTTCCGTGACGACATCACCGCGTTTGACGGCGGGAAGAAAGATGTGCTGAAGAACAAGGGCAGTTACAATGCCGAAGTCTCGGCGTTCTTCTTCAGTTACCTTGCCGAGAACGGCGTAAAGACCCATTTTGTGAAGATGCTCGATCCCCGCCACATGGTCGTTTCCCATCTCGGGATGATCCCGCTCGAAGTGATCGTCCGGAACATTGCCGCAGGTTCGATGGTCAGGAACTACCCGGTAAAGGAAGGGACGAAACTCGACCCGCCGGTCATCGTCATCGATTACAAGGACGACTCGCGGCACGATCCGATGCTCAACGATGATTTGATCGTTGCCCTCGGACTCTGTACTCCTGCTGAGCTCAGGAAGATCAAGAAGATTGCACTCGAAGTCAACCGCCTGCTCGTCAAACTCCTTGCCGCGCAGGGCATCACGCTCGTGGACTTCAAGATCGAGTTCGGGAGGAAGGGCAAGACGATCTGCCTTGGGGACGAGATCAGCATGGACTCGATGCGCCTCTGGGACAAAAAGACCAAAGAGTCGCTCGACAAGGACGTATACCGCTTCAATAAGGGCGATGTCATGGCAACCTACAATTCCGTTGCCGCACGGATCGTGCAGGGAAAGAAGAAGCGCTAATCTTTTTTTTCGTAAAGAACAAGCGTAAAGACTAACGTCTTGTATGTGAATATCGAATCAGAAACAGACAAACACGGTCAGGCATCATGACAGAATTAACAGCAGAGGAAGCGGACATGCTCAAGTGGGTGAAAGCCTATGCCCACAAACAGGGATTTGCCCTCAATACCGACGAAAAACAGCTCACTACGGTCGTGAAGGGACTGGTGCGGAACAAGAACAAGTTCGGCAGACCCTACTGCCCGTGCCGTCTCCGGAGCGGTGATGAAGAGAAAGACCGGGCAATAGAATGTCCCTGCAACTTCCACAAAGAAGAGATCGCAACCCGCGGCCAGTGCCACTGCAACCTGTTTTTCAAGGGCACCTGATACCATAATTCCCCCCGCCAACGTTATGACCCCCGCGCAGGATCCCTTCTCTTCTCCCGGGTCCTTTGGCCTTGCACCGGTCGCCGGGGAGAACCCGGAGATCCTTATCCTTGGCAGTTTCCCAAGCCAGCTCTCGCTCCGGCACACCCGGTATTACGGCAACCCGAAGAACCATTTCTGGCAGATTATGGAAGCGTTGTCGATAATCGATCCCGCGCTCCCGTACCCGGAACGGATCGGGCAGCTTGCGGCACACCACATTGCCCTCTGGGACGTGGTGGCTTCCTGTTCCCGGCCGGGGAGCGCGGATGCACGGATTACACGGCCGGTCTTCAATGACATTGCAGGTTTTGCAGGGGATCATCCCACCCTCCGGCTCATCGCCCTGAACGGGAGCACGGCAGCCCGGTTCTACTCGCGCATTGCCGGAGGCATCGCCGTTCCATCGGTTGTGCTGCCGTCAACAAGCCCGGCCAATGCCCGGCTCTCGCTCAAAGAGAAGATATTGCGCTGGTCCGTTATCACAAAAGACGAATAAAAAAGGAGGCGCGCCCTTACCGCTCCATCCGGAACTTGAGGAAGATGACGTGGTAAATGGCATAGAACCCGGTGAGCACGGCAGCCGTATACCCGGCAAGCGCGAGATAGGAGATCCACCACGGCAGCTCAACCGTACTATGCTGGAGGACCAGGGATGACCCGATAACAAGGGCAGCAACAACCATCCCGATCATCAGCTTGTCGCTCACCTTGTCAGCCGCCATCTGGATCTTCTGGATATTCGCATCCTCGACCTCGAGCTTGAACGACCCCGTGGAGAGCCGCCGGAGCATCAGGTTGAGGTTGCGGGGCATATCGAGAAGTGCATCAGCACCCTCAAGGAGGGACATCGATGCCCGCTTGATGTATCCCGCCGAGAGGGTGTTGGTGTCGGCCAGTTTCATCAAGTAGGGGGTGACCTCCTTACCGAAGTTGAACTTCGGATCGAGCCGGATCCCGATGTCGAGAACCATCATGAAGACCTTTAAGAGGAGCATGAGGTTCATCGGCACTTTGAGCCGGTAGCGGCGCATGGACTCGGTGAGCTCGGTCACGACAAGACCAAAGTTCATCTGGCCGACATCCACCTCACCGCCGCCAAAGTCGTGCATCATGATGTAGAGATCGTCCCGGAGGGGTTCCCGGTCAACCTCGGCGATCACGATCCCGAACCCTTCAAGCGACCGTATCATCAGTTCGATGTCATCGGTTGAGAGGGCGAACAGGAGGTTGATGAAGTTCTGCCGTTTCTCGGGCCGGAGGATCCCGACAATGCCAAAGTCCAGAAAGATGATGTCTCCTTCCTTTGTCACCAGGAGATTGCCGGGATGGGGGTCGCCGTGGAAGAACCCGTCCTCGAAGATCATCTTGAGGTACGCGTGGAACCCGCGGACACCGATCTCGTGCGGGTCAAGACCCATCGCCATGATCGCCTCGCGGTCATCGATCCTCACCCCCTCGACAAATTCCATCACCAGCAGGCGGGGCGAGGAGAACTCCCAGTAGATCTTCGGGAACCGGATGCCGGGCACATCCCGGAAATTCCGTGCCATCCGGTCCGCGTTCCTTGCATCGCGGGTAAAATCAAGTTCCTTTACAATCTGGTGGGCGAAATCCTCGACCATCCCGCAAGGGTTGTAGAGCCGGGTCTCGGGAAAGACGGTCTCGATCCGCTCTGCCATGGACTGAAGGATTGCAATATCCGTCTCGATCAGTTCCCCGATACCCGGCCGCTGGATCTTGAAGGCAACCACCGTGCCGTCCCGCATAACCGCCCGGTGGACCTGCCCGATAGAGGCGGACGCCACCGGCGTCTCATCGATCTCAAGGAACCATTCCTCGCAGTTCGGGCAGGTCTCCCGGATGACCTCCATAACCTCTGAGAACGGGATCGGTTTGGCATGGTCCTGCAGCTTCTTGAGCTGGTCGATCATCTCGGGAGGCAGCAGTTCGGTCCTCGTGCTCATGATCTGGCCGAACTTCACAAATGTCGGGCCGAGATCTTCAAGCGCCAGCCGGATCCGCTCGTAGACGGTCTGCGTGTCGGCAACCTTTCCCGTGGTCGGGAGCTTGAACCGCGTCTTGCCCGGAAAGATCTTCTCAAGACCGATACCAAAACCGTACTGGCTCAGCACGTCCACGATCTGCGCATATCGCCTGATACGGGTTACCATAGGTAAAGATTTGCGCTGGTCATACTTAATGCGTGCTTC
>DUHF01000138.1 GCA_013331015.1 Methanoregula sp. | reverse complement strand
AGAATGCAGAGATCCAGGCACTGGTGTCGGCGATCGGGACGGGCATCGGTGAACAGTTCGATCCGGAAAAGGCCCGGTACCACCAGGTGATCCTGATGACCGATGCCGACGTCGACGGCGCCCATATCCGCACGCTCCTCCTGACGTTCTTCTTCCGGTACATGAAACGCCTGATAGAAGAGGGATATGTCTATATCGCCCAGCCCCCGCTCTTCCGCATCTCAAAGGGCAAGCAGGAGCGGTACGTCTTCCGGGAAGACGAGATGAAAACGGTTGTCGAGGAGCTTGGTGAGAAGGGTGTCAGCGTCCAGCGATACAAGGGTCTTGGAGAGATGAATGCCGAACAGCTCTGGAACACGACGATGGATCCCGAACAGAGGGTGCTCAAGCAGGTGACGATCGAGGATGCCTCGTATGCCAACGAGATCTTTGAAAAACTGATGGGCGAGGACGTGAACGCCCGCAGGGACTTTATCAAGAGACATTCCCAGGAGGTGAGAAACCTTGACGTCTGATCGGACGGATTCGGCAGAATACAAGGCTGCTGCACATATTATCCCGGTAAACATCGAGGACGAGATGAAGTCCTCGTACATCGACTATGCGATGAGCGTCATCATCGGGAGGGCGATTCCCGACGTGAGGGATGGTTTGAAACCGGTCCACCGCCGCTCCCTCTTCTCCATGTGGGAGATGGGCAACACAAGCGACAAGCCCACCAAGAAGAGTGCGAGAGTGGTCGGAGACGTGATGGGGAAGTACCACCCCCACGGTGATGCTGCGATCTATGACACCATCGTCAAGATGGCGCAGCCCTTCTCGTACCGGTACCCGCTCGTCGAGGGCCAGGGTAACTTCGGCTCCATTGACGGCGATTCTGCTGCAGCCATGCGTTATACCGAGGTGAGGCTGAACCCGATAGCAGAGGAGCTCCTCCAGGACATCGAGAAGGATACCGTGGCATTCATCCCCAACTTCGACGAGTCCCTCAAGGAACCCACCGTGCTTCCTGCCCGTGTGCCGAACCTCCTCGTGAACGGCTCGAGTGGTATCGCGGTGGGGATGGCCACCAACATGCCCCCGCACAACATCAGGGAGGTCTGCACGGCGGTATGCCGGTACCTGGAGGAACCCGACATCACGGTCGAGGAGCTGATGCAGATCATGCCCGGGCCGGATTTCCCTACCGGCGGAGTGATCATGGGCAGCGAAGGCATCCGGGCCGCCTACAAGACCGGTCACGGGAAGGTGATCGTCCGCGGGGTCGCCGAGATCGAGGAGCGGGGTGCGAAAGGCGAGCGGATCATCATCACGGAGATCCCATTCCAGGTCAACAAGGCCCGGCTCATCGAGTATATTGCCAATCTCGTGAAAGACAAGAAGATCGAGGGGATATCCGATATACGGGACGAGTCGGACAAGGACGGGCTGCGGGTCGTCATCGAGCTCAAGAAAGGCACCGTCGGCGGGATCATCTTAAACCAGCTCTACAAGCACACAGCGCTCGAGTCGACCTTCGGTATCATCAACCTTGCAATCGTGGACAACCAGCCGAAATATCTCTCTCTCCCTGCAATCATCGAGCAGTTCGTCATTCACAGGGTGGAGGTCATCCGGAGAAAGAGTGAGTTCGAGAAGAAGAAAGCGGAAGACCGGGTCCACATATTACAAGGGCTTCTCCTGGCCCTCGACCGAATCGATGAAGTGATAGCGGCCATCAGGGCATCCGATACCGCCGAGACGGCTAAAAATACCCTCATCGCACGGTTCGGACTCGATGAAGTCCAGGCGTCCGCGATCCTCCAGATGCAGCTCCGGAGACTGGCGGCGCTCGAACAGAAGAAGATACTGGACGAGAAGGAAGCCCTCGACCGGGAGATCGCACGGCTTGCAGAGATCCTCTCTGACGAGAAGAATATCCGTGCCGAGATTCGGAAGGAGTTAAAAGAGGTCGTCCACAAATATGGCGACAACAGGCGTACATCCATCAGCCACGAGTTTACCAGTATCGAGACCGAGGACATGATCGAGAACAAGAAGGTGCTTGTCTCGCTCACCTCGGAGAACTACATCAAGAGGATGGACCTTGACACCTACCGCCAGCAGCGTCGGGGCGGAAGGGGCATCATCGGGATGTCCACCAAGGAAGGGGACTACGTGGAGTCCGTATTCGTGGCAAACACCCATGACTATCTCCTCTGTTTCACCAACAACGGCCGAGTCTACTGGCTGAAGGTCTACAATATCCCTGAAGGGTCGCGCACAAGCCGGGGCAAGGCTATCGTCAACCTCCTGAATCTCTCGAAGGAGAAGGTGACGACGGTGATCCCGATCAGCGACTTCTCGCAAGACCGGTTCGTCTTCTTTGCAACACGTCGGGGGATGGTCCTGAAGGTGCCTGTCATCGAGCTCTCCCGCCCACGCTCCACGGGGATCAACGTCATCAACCTCAAGGAGAACGACGAACTGGTCGACGTCAAGATCACGGACGGTTCCCGCGAGGTCATCCTGACGACGCGGAAGGGCCAGAG
>DUHF01000236.1 GCA_013331015.1 Methanoregula sp. | reverse complement strand
TGACTGCTTCATCGAACCGCTCAAGCTCTTTGAGAGCGATTGCCCTGATGAGCCAGGCATCCGTAAAGGCTGGTTGCAGTTCCAGGGTTTTTGTTGCTGCAACTACAGATTCTTCGTTCCTCCCAAGGTCGTGGAGGGCGACTGCTTTCTCGTAGGATGCCCGGGCATGCGTGGGATCGTATTCGATCGCGTGATCGAACGCATCGAGCGAATCACGGTGCAATCCCTGGGCATAGAGTGCATGCCCCCGCTGGTAATGAGCCGGTGCATAGTTTGGCATGCCGGCCAGGCAGGCGTCGAGCGAGATAACCGCATCTTTATGGTCGCCCCCGAGATCAAGGGCAAGACCCCGGTAATAGTGGGCCATGGTCCGGGAGGGATCCAGTGCCAGCGTCCGGTCGAATGCATGGACTGCATCCTCGTACCGGGCCAGTTTCAGCAGCGCCTCGCCCCGCTCGAAATGGGCGTCACGGTTCTCAGGATGGATCTCCAGCGCCTCGTCAAATGACTCGACAGCACTGGCATGGTCGTTCAGGCCGATACGGGCCCGGGCCATATAAAGCCAGGCCGGGAAATTCCGGGGGTTCTCTTTAACCGTACGGTCAAACTCAGCTACGGCATCACGGTACCTTCCAAGAGTGAAGAGGGCGATACCCTTGCGCAGCCTCGCGTCGGTGTATTTTGGTTTGAGCTGGAGTGTCTTGTCAAAGGCAAAGACCGCATCGCTGTGCCGGCCGAGATCCGCAAATGCCTTACCTTTGTGGTAGAATGCAAGAGCATTATCCGGATCATAAATCAGGGCCTTGTCAAATGATGCCAGGGATTCCTCATGCCGGCCAAGTTTTTCTAAGGCAATGCCGCGATTGAAATGCCCGGGAGCATTGCTTGTGTCTTTTGCAAGGTTCTTCTCAAATGCCGTGAGTGCTTCATCGTATCGCCCGGTTTTGAGGAGGGAGAGGCCGAGGTAATAGAATGCCTCTGGGTATGAGGACTCCAGCCGGATTGCCTCGTTGAGGGCAGTTATCGCGTCGGTAAAATTGTTGGTCTCGATCAGGGAGCGTCCCTTGTGGTACCAGGCGGGGGCTGATGCGGGACTTAAGGAGATGGTCTTATCAAACGAGATGATTGCATCCCGGTGGTCCCCAAGGGTTGCAAGTGCCAGTCCTTTATGATAATGGGCATCGCTGTTGTTGGGATCGATCTCGAGGAGCACCTCAAAGACATGGATAGAGCCTTCAACCCGGTTCACTTTCTCTAGCGAGAGCCCCTTGTAATAGAACGCATCGGTACACCGCTGGTTGAGCGAGATGGCATTATCGAACGACTCGATGGCATCCTGGTAACGTCCGAGATCGAAGAGCGCCCTGCCATTCTTGATCCACCCGTCTTCCTGGTCGGGTTCGATGCGCAGGGATTTTTTGTACGCGGAGATGGCATCTTCGGTCCGGCCAAGGCTGTTGAGGATGTCGCCCTTGCGCATCCAGATCCCGGGAAGAGCCGGGTTGATATCGAGCGCACGGGTATAGGCTACAAGCGCATCCTGGATCCTGCCGGTGTCAAAGAGTGCATCAGCTTTCTTGATCCAGGCTTCCGACAGGCTGCCGTTGATCTCAAGAGCTTTTGAATATGCGGCAATCGAATCCTGTGTTCTTCCTTCTTTGTAAAGGGCATTGCCCTTCTGCATCCAGATATCTATGAGGGTCGGATTCAGCGACAGGATCCGGTCGTCTGTCTCGATCGTTTCGGCATACCGTTCGAGATGATACAGGGAACCGGAACGGCATATCAGCGCCTCGATTAACGAAGGGTTGACGGCAAGGCTCCGGTCAAGGGCAGCAATTGCCTCCTCGTGACGGGACAATGCGGCAAGCGCGATACCCTGGTACATGTGCCCGTCCGTGAGCGAGGGATCGAGCCGCATCGCGCTCTCAAAAGCCTTGATTGCCTCAGCATAATGTCTGGACTGGACATGGGCAAGTCCCATGTAATAGAACGATGCGGCATTTACCGGATCGAGGGCAATGGCATTGGTGAATGCCCGGATGGCCTCGCTGTACCGCTCCCGCTGGATGAGCGCGATACCCCGGAAATGTTCTGCCTGGGCATTGGATGGGTCGATCTCGAGCGAACTCTCAAATGCCCGGATGGCATCGCTGTACCGTTCCCGGCCGGCATATGCGATACCGAGGTAATAATAACCGGATGCGTTCTTCGAATCACGGGCCAGCGCTTTCTCGAAGGCCGAGATGGCATCATCATACCGGTCTTTCTGGATCAGCGCAACTCCCTTGTGATACAGGACAGATGCATTGTCCGGCTCTACTTCGAGGGCCTTGTCATAGGAGATGACCGCCTCCAGGGGTTTTCCGAGCCGTGCGAGTGCTGCGCCTTTCTCATAATAAGCCCGGGCGCAGCGGCGGTTGACCTCGATGGCCCGGTCAAAGGCATTCACCGCTTCTTCGTATTGTTCAAGCGCGGATAAGGAGAGGCCAAGATAACACCATGCCTGGATATTGCGGGGGTCGCTCTCAAGGGCTTTGCGGAAGATTGAGATTGCCACTTTGTACTGCCCGAGATTGACATGGGCTTTACCTTTCCTTATGGCCGTATCAGTGTCGCGCGGGTTGAGGGCCAGTTCCCGGTCAAAGGCGGCGATGGCGTCTTCATGGCGGCCGAGGTGCCCGAGTGCTATTCCCTGATATCGTGCAACCTCTTTCCGGTGCGGATCTAAACCGATCACTTCGTCAAACTGCCCGGCTGCCCGTTCATAGTCCCCAAGGTTCAGGCAGGCAAGACCCTTGTTGAAGAGGGCGTCAGTATTCTGCGGGGCAAGGGCAAGGAGACGGTCAAAGACCGCAACCGCATCTTCGTACCGCTCGGTTTTCAAGAGAGTTGTACCGGTATAGCTGAGCGCTGAAACGTGGGTGGGATCTGTTTCTGAAGCCTCGTTGAACGCAAGGATGGCATCATCGAACTGTCCGAGTTCAAGAAGTGCCAGGCCCCGGTGGTAAAATGCATCCGCTATGCCCGGGTCGATCTCGATGACGTCATCAAAAGCCTTGATTGCCTCATCATACTGCTTGAGTTCCAGGAGGGCAGTCCCCTTTGCAAGAAGGGTCTTTGGATTGTCCGGTTCAAGAGCGAGTGCGTGGTCATAGGCAGCAACAGCATCCGGGATCCTTCCCATCCGCATAAGCGCCATGGCTTTGCTGCGGCAGGCCTGAACACAGTCGGGATCGATATCAATGGCATTGTCAAATGCTCTGACGGCCTCCTCCTCCCGGTCCCGGGTGGCGAGGGTGATGCCCTTGAAATACCATGCCCGCACGTTCTTTGGATCCTGGTCAAGGGCATGGTTTAGCGAGATGAGTGCTTCATCGTGCCGGTTCAAATGGACAAGGGCAATCCCTTTTCTGACGAGTGCTTCGGTAAGGTCCGGGTCCAGAGTGAGGGCCTGGTCAAACGCGGTGAGAGCTTCCGGCGTCTTGCCGGTGTGGGTGAGAGCAATGCCCCGGAAGAGCCAGGCTTCGGTCAGGGCCGGGTTGAGGTCAAGAGCCTCGCCGAATACGGAGATCGCCTCTTCGTACCGGGAAAGGTTGAGAAGTGCTGATCCCTTCTCGACCATGGCTGCGGTGTACTGGGGAGAGACTTCCAGGACTTTGTCAAAGGCTTGGGCAGCCTCAGCATAGTCCTGGAGTATCATTTTCACATGCCCGCGCTGGTAAAGTGCCAGCGTGTGGATGGGATCAATGTCAAGCGCTCTGTCAAACGCTTCAATTGCCTCATCGTACTGTCCAAGCTGAACATACACGTACCCGCGGTGGTAATGGGCATTGACATAGTTCTTGTTGATGGAAATTGCGTGGTCGAACGATTCGAGAGCTTCATCGAACCGTTCCAGTTTCAAAAGCGC
>DUHF01000026.1 GCA_013331015.1 Methanoregula sp. | reverse complement strand
TCTGGTTTCCCAGGAGCTTCTGGAATGCCCCGTATGCATTCTCGATCTGGTGGCTCCGCTCCGTTCTCTCGCCGAATGCCGCGATATACCGCGGGTGCGGCTGCAAAGCGTCCCCGCCCGCCGCCATCTGCGAGAGTTCGTGGAGGAGGATGGTGAGTTCTAAGATCCCTTCGGTAGGCTTGTCCCGGCACCTGATGAGGATGTACTGGTTGAAGATCCACGGGCGCCTGATGTAATAATACGGGTTCGTGCGCTCGCTTCCGGCTCTTGCAAGGATACCGCGTGATATGAGGACATCCAGCCGTTTCCTGAGCGCGGACTCGGTGATATTCTTCTCTTCTGCGCCGCTCCCCGGGGTATTAACGATATCGAGGATCTGCCGGAGGCGCAGGGGGCCGTCATACAGGGCGAGCAGGGTCTGCCTGCCGGCACCCGAGAGGTTCGGTTCGTCCTGCACCATCCGCTGGAATGTTGCCCTGTCCGGATACATGGGAATACCTACGTTTGTCTGGCGGGATCTATGTTAAATCCGGCTGTTGGATCCTGTGTTTTCCGGGCAGAATACTTACTCCTGAGGAACTTGGAAAAAAACAACCGGGATCTTTCCAACTTCCCTCGCTATATATGATTGTGCATGAAACAACTGCCTGTAACAACGATAGTTGGGAGGAATATCATGCAGATGAACTACACCCGAACGGAAGGGATGATGGTTGTCTCCATCATCGGAAGGCTCGACACCCGCACTACGCCGGAATTCATTAAGTGCAGTGCAGGCTGGCCGGTCGAACCCATGGTCCTTGACCTTACCGGTCTTGAATACCTGAGCAGCACCGGCCTTCGTGCCCTCCTCCAGCTGAAACGGGACTTTACCCGGAAAGGAGTTGCGGTCGTGATCGCGGGATCCGGCGGGCTGGTTGACAAGGTCCTCCGGATGAGCGGGTTTGAGCAGGTCTTCACCCTCTACCCGGCAGTTCCGGACGCCATTGTGGGTGTTGCGAGCGGGAGTGCCTGAAGTGGCAGCCGGTAGCAAGGCTCCCGCGGTAACCCTCATCCCGGAAGCGGATAGCTGCCGGACAACTCCGGATGCGAAAAAAACCCGGGCTTCACTGGCGGTATCCCCGCCCGTGATTGGAAATTTCCCTCTATTTTTTCTCCAACTTCCTTTCCTATATCAACCCCTCGCGCAAATGGAGTGATCAGGCCCGGGAAAGACCGGGCAGGAGATAACAGCCATGACCACACAGATGTCCTTTGGGGAATTTGAGACTGACGAGGAATTCTTCCGCTACCATCTCGCTCGCCACGGAAAGGACCGGTCCCTCTCGGCGTTATGGCAGATCTTCCACGGACCTTCTGCCGTGCCAGCGGTACTGGCAGAGATCTTCCTCCAGAACCATGAATGAAACCATCATACATCTCCCCCTCCTCCAACTCCATGCAATGCCAGCAGGAAAAACACACCCGATTTTTTTTAATAGAGAGGGAAAAATCCCCCCGGGATTCACCCTCTTTTACCGTTTGTCAGACCCGCCCTGCAGTCTCCGGTGCTCCCCGCGACACCCCATGATTTGGGAGACCTGCTGTCCGGTTCGGCATTAAAAGAGCCCTGTCTTTTCAGGGCCCCCCCGTGGCAGTCCCCCAAAATACCGTACTACTCCCGTGCAGAATGCGTTCCTTTGGAAAAAGCGTACCGGATTTTTTCCAACTTTGAGCCCTTCATATTGCCCCTGGTTCAAGGGTCTGTACACAGGGAGTAATGCAACAATGAGTATCCTGACACACCCGGATGCATTTTTTTTACAAATGCTTGACAAAAACGAAGACCTCAGGAAACCTGCCCTTATCGTACTTGCCGTGGGAATCATCAGTGCTCTCACTGCCGTACTGGTGGCACAACTCTCCACCGGTTTGATGCCGGAGATTGGACCCCTCATCCTTATCGCCGCCTTTGTGGGGGCACTTCTCGGGGCGTTTTTCCTCTGGTTTGTCTGGTCAGGCCTTATCTATGGCATCTCTCTGGCATTTGTTGGAGAGGGATCGTTTAAGAGGACCCTGGAATTCGCCGGGTATGGGTTAATTCCCCAGATCATCGGCTCGATCATCACCTTAGGCGCCACGCTGTGGTACCTGCCGGAACTATCCGCGGTTGCGGTTTTTCCGGCTCAATTCAGCCAGGGGATCCAGGGAGTCCAGGCAGCCACAAACGCCATGATGCAGAATCCGGTGATGATCCAGTACCTTGAGGTCACCAGCCTCGTTACCCTCGTGTTCTTCCTCTGGACTGCCTTCCTCTGGATCAACGGGATAGAGCATGCTCAAAAATTATCCCCGCGGGACGCGATCCTCTGCGCCGGTGTTCCTTCAGTATTCTATGCGATCTTCCTCATCTCGCAACTCGGAGCATAAATCATGAAACCCAGACGCATTATTATCATAACCTGCCTCCTGCTTGCCGCGTGCAGCATATTCGGTGCAGCCAGTGCATTCGAGACTTCGGAATCCATTGCCGCTGCAAGCAAAGTCTACGTGTCCGGAGTCACGTTCGAACCTGCGGCATTTTTTACCGGTGATATTGGTACTGCCACCGTATCGGTGACAAACAGCAATGATGCACTGAGTTCTGTCGTGAATCACGCATCATTCGGGGACCAGGACATCAGGGTGATCAGCAGGCCGTACGACAGCACAACCCATCTCGGGCCGCACCAGACGGTGCCATTTGCGTTCTCTGTCAGGGCAACGGGTGGCGACGGGATCTATTCCCCCGACTTCTCCCTGAGCTTCCGGGATGCGAACAGCCTCTCCTACCGGTCACTGGTGGAGATCGACAACCGCCCGCTGGAAATGACGATCACGGACATGCCGGATGCATTCGCGGAGGGCAAAAAGAAGACCGTGTATATCATGGTCTCGAATCCCCGGAAGAATGATGTGAGGAATCTTTACCTTGATGTGTCCGGTGACGGGATTACCACGACATCATCCCGGATCTTTATCGGGGATCTTGCGCATGGGGCAAGCGTTCCGGTAAATTTCTCCTTCACTCCTTATATGGAGACAACGGCTGTCCTGACCCTCAACTATGATAATGGCAAAAATCCGCACACGGCCACAAAGAGCATCCCTGTCCTGTTTGGGACAGACAAAAAAATGGCCAACCCCGTGATGAACAACATTGAGGTGAAAAGCGACGGGGCGGTCATCCATGTGACCGGGGATGTGAACAACGCCGGCCTTGAAATTGCAAAATCGGTCACCGTCAGTGCACTCTCCCCGGCTGTCCCGCAGGATCCCCATAAGATGGCGGTAGTCGGGGCGCTCAAGCCCGATGATTTCGGGAGTTTTGAAGTGACCTTCATGGCAGATCCGCCCATCACCACGGTCCCGATAGGGATCTCGTACAAGGACGCTGAAGGCAACCTCTACAGTGCAACCCAGGATGTCAGGATCTCATCGGTTGGGCATACAGTGCCAAAAACCCGTGACACATCCGTTCTTCCCACCATTGCCGGGATCCTGGTTCTCGTGGCGTTCATTGGCGGTGTGTTCCTCTACGCAAGGAAGAGCCGGAAATGACAGAATCATGCAGGGACAACCAGCCCGTCATGCTCTTCTCCGGCGTGACCAAGGTCTACCCGCTGCCTGCCGGGGATGTTGTGGCACTGGACGGGGTCTCGTTCCGGGTGGAGAGGGGCGAGTTCATCTCGGTGATGGGGCCTTCCGGGTCGGGAAAGTCCACGCTCCTGAACCTGATGGGGTGTCTTGACACCCCTACTGCCGGAGAGATCTTCATCTCCGGCACCCGGATCGGGGACATGTCCGATACCGATCTGACCAGCCTGCGGCGTGACCGGATCGGGTTCATCTTCCAGTACTTCAACCTCTTCCCGCTCCTAAACATCATCGAGAATGTCACCTTTCCCCTGATGCTCAAGACCGGGCAGGGGGTGGATCCCGAGCGGGGCCGCGAGGTGCTCCGGGCCGTCCAGCTCGAGGAGAGCCTCTTCACCCACACCCCGACTGAAATCTCCGGCGGCCAGCAGCAGCGGGTTGCCATTGCCCGGGCACTCATCAACAACCCCGAGATCCTCCTCTGCGACGAGCCAACGGGAAACCTCGATTCGAAGACCGGCGCCGGGATCATGGACCTGATCACCGATCTCAATACAAAGGGAACCACCATCATCATGGTTACGCACGATCCCCACCTTGCCGAATACTCGGACCGGACAATCCGGATCGTGGACGGGAGGATCGAAGCATGATCTTCTGGGAGATTGCAAAAAGGAACCTCCGGGTCCATCTCCTGCGTTCATCGCTTGCGATGCTTGGCATCATCATCGGGGTTGTTGCTATTGCATCCATGGGCCTCCTTGGCAACAGCATGGTGCTTGCGGTTACCGACAGCCTCCACACCGTGGGGGACAC
>DUHF01000062.1 GCA_013331015.1 Methanoregula sp. | reverse complement strand
GAAGAGATGGGAGATGAAGACATCGAAGACGAACGCACCTGCCATCCCGAGGACTGGCGATATGAAGATGAAGAGGACAATGGCAAGAAGCCCCCCGATCTGGATAAGCCCGAGGACCATCATCACGGGGATGACGAGCGATACCCCGCAGAGCGCGCCCAGCATTGCCCCGAACCGGGCATCCTCGTGAAACGATGCGACAAAAAGGCCGAGTGCAACCGCACCAATAAGCGCACCCGCGATACCATACACAAGAACCTCCATCACGCCCGTCCACGCGGGGAGAATGACCGCGGACATCCCGGTAACCGCGATTCCGGCGCCGAGCAGGCCTCCGACCATGGCATGGCTGCTGGAGATCGGGATGCCGGACCGGGTTGCAACAAAGACGAGGATGATGGCCGCACCCATGGCTACCACAATCGAGAGTGGTGTGAGTGCGTCACTGGCAACAATCGCCGTCCCGATGGTTGCGGCAACCGCTGTGGTGAACAGAAAGGGTCCTATCAGGTTGCAGAGCGCAGTAAAAAAAACCGCTTTTGCCGGCGAAAGGGCTTTTGTTGCAACAACCGTTGCGATCGAGTGCGAGGCGTCATTGAGGCCGTTGACGAAGTTTAAGGCAAGGGCAAGGATGATACCGAACAGGATGAGGGGTTCGAATCCGATCATGCGTGAGCCTTGGCAATGTCTTCAAGGGCATGGCCGACATCATTGCATTTCTCCATGACCTTTGCCATCCCCTCGTAGATGTCCTTGAGCTTGATTATCATCAAGAGGTCCTTTGTCTTGAACAACTCAAGAACCGCCCGCGAGAGGAGCTCGGTCGAGAGGTTGTAGAGCCGGCTGATCTCCTTTACGTGGCTCCTGACCTCGTCAGGATTTTTCAGGGTAGAGAGGCTCTTTACCGCATGCGAGATCTCCGTTGTCGCGAGCATGATGAGGTACGAATATTCCTTTAAGACATCGTTTGTTGCAGGGATCCCGTAATTGCAGAGCTGGTGGGTAACCCAGTCAAGCCGGTCGAGCACGTCATCAAGCACCGGGGCAAGGCGCGCAATCTCCTCGGGTTCGAGCGGGGTGATGAGTGACTCGTCGAGTTGCTCGAAGATCTTCCGGGTGATCTCGTCCCCGTGGTGCTCGAGCTGCCGCACCTTGTGGGCCTTCTCGGTCCCTTCCGGCAGCTCGTGCGTGATCTCGTTGAGCGTTGATGAGGCCTCTGCAATCAACGCTACCATCTCTAAAAACAGCACAAGAAAGATCCGATCTTCCGGCAGGATCAGGTCGCGGATGCGCATAGCACGTGAATGATTATCACGGGACGATAAAAAGTACTGGTTGGAATCCGGAACAGAGGTCCTGCCAGACAGGTTGCACTTCAGGTAACCCGGTATCCTTCCGCGGGAATGCGGAGCTCGAACCGTGCCCCTTTTCCGGGGATGCCGGTCTCGCTGATGGTGATGTTGGTGATGGCAAGGATCTCGCGGACAAGGAAGAGGCCAAGGCCGGTATTGGTACCCCAGGCATACGTGAAGATCCGTTCCTTGTTATCCGTGGGAACCCCGATACCGTCATCTTCGCACACGATGATGGGTGTACTGCCCTCCTGCCGGAACCGGAACCGGATGGTCGTGAGGGTTGAAGCGTACCGGATGGCATTGTCGATTAAGTTGAAGATGACCTTCTCGATTAAGGGGTCGGCATAGATCTCTGCGCCTGCCGGTATCTCGTTTACCAGCCGGACGGAACCCAGCGTTGAATATCGCTGTGCGTTATCGATACATGCGGCAAGATTGTGCCACACGGGACTCGTGACCCCGATATTCTGGTACTCGCTGGTGAACTGGATGGTGCCGGTGGTCTTTTGAACAACGGAGATGCATTTTCTGATATAATCTCCCGCTTTCTCCGGATCGGTCTTTTCGAGCGTTTCGGCCAGTTCCAGGTATCCCTGCAGGACGGCAAGATGGTTGATGAGATCGTGGCGCGTGATGCTGGTCATGAGCTGGAGTTTCTTGTTCGCCTGCGCGAGATCGCGTTCAACGCGTTCCCGGGTGGTGTTTTCCAGCTGGAGATCCTCGTTTGCCACCTGGAGTTCCTCGACCATCTGCTGGAGCTGCTCGTTCATGGCGAGCAGGCGCTCCTGTGCTTCGTGCAGATCGGCGTTCTTCCTTATGGCCAGTTCGTATGTGGAGAGAAGGATCGTGAGTATCTGGTGTTTGCTGGCATGGATGGCATACCGGTGACCGGAAAAATCCACTTCAAGTACGGGGATTATCTCTCCGTTCCCGTTACCGCTCCTGCCATGGAGGACTTCCGTGATCCTCTGAAAAACGGTATCCTGGTCAAAGGGTTTGATGATGAAATTGTCTGCCCCGGCTTCAAGTCCCCTTAAAACATCGGCAGGATCGAAGAGCTGGGTAACCATCACCACCGGGATTTGGGCCAGATGGGGATCCTGCCGGATCTTCCTGCAGAGCTCGTACCCGTCCATCTCCGGCATCAGGATGTCGGTGAGGATGACGGCTGGCTTCTCCCGTTCAGCCATTGCGAGCGCGGCTTTCCCATTCTCTGCAAGGATGTAGGAGAACCCTCCTTTTTTTAAGATATGGCCGAGGTACTCTGCCTGCGTGCGGCTGTCCTCTGCCACAAGGACCGTTCCGGCCGGTGGGGTTGCGTTACCGGGCATCAGGAGGCCTCTTCTCTCTTCTTCCCTGCAAGCAGGGTTGCAATGACATCGAGGATCCCCCGGCGCTCAAAACTGCTCTTCACGATATACGCATCTGCCCCGACCGCAAGACCGTGCTTCTGGTCCTCCAAAGAATCAAGCGAGGTGACCAGGACCACCGGGAGGTGGGACAGGCGCTCGTCTGCGCGTATCTTCTCCGTGAGGG
>DUHF01000159.1 GCA_013331015.1 Methanoregula sp. | reverse complement strand
TTTTTTCTCAAGATTTCCTCAATCAAAATTTGTCTATAACGTACCGGGTCGCTCAGGTTCTTACGAGCAGCTCGTTTCATCCGGTCAGGACCGAACGGGGAGAGAACGTCTTTTAGGCTGCCCGTTTCTGACTCCTGTGCCGAGTGGCCAGGGGTTAACGGAGGGTATAATTAATACCGGGCATGGTGTCCGGCAGGGCTACATACTTACCCGGATATCGTACAACAACTCATTGACATAGGGTTGCGGAAATGAGGCTATAAGGAAAAATTTTTTGCGGCTCTCCCCGCAAAGTCCCAATATTATTCGGGATCCGGTGAAGCGGTTGTATCAACACCTCACGAACCATCCAGTCCCGCTTCTTTTGCCCCATTTCAACCCCATCGTTCCTCTTCCCATATATGCCGTTGAACACAACCTCCGTTCTCTTGGAATAACCGTGCCTGCCAGCCATAATACCCCGGCCCTCCTCTCATCCCTGTTCTCACCCCGGGACGCATAGAAAGTCCTAAATCCCTTCCGGCTCCACACGTTCTGTAGAGACATTATGGAGATTACCGCCAGCAGAACCGGAGAACACCTGGTGCTCGCCCTCACCGGCAGGATGGATGGGACCGGGGCACAGCAGGTCACCGCGGCCATCCAGCAGAACCTCACCGACCACGACAGGGTCCTCGTCTTCGATCTTTTTGGCGTTGACTACCTCAGTTCGGCCGGCCTCCGGGTCTTCCAGGAGAGCTCCCGGAAGATGAAAGAGCGACAGGGCCGTGTTGCGGTCTGCCAGATCCAGGACTTTGTCCGCCGGATTTTCACGGCCGGGGGTTTCCTGCGAATTATCACTGAGTTCCCCACGGCAGAAGCGGCTCTTGCCGGCACGGCATCCGCTGCCGGTTCCCCTGCCGGAGAGGTGAATATTTCCGGTACCGGCTGGACCCTCTCGGCACATCACCAGTCCGATACCAGAGGCACCCTGGCGGTGACCGGCAGTCTTGCGGCAGTCCATACCGGCGCGGTAACGGCAGCCGATATCCGCGAGATGCAGTTGTCGCATGGCGGGTTTGGCGTAGCAATTGGAGCAATGGCCCGGACGCCGGATGAGGCAGCCCCGCTTCCTGGCGAGATGGTGCAGGCCGGCGGGAGGATCTACTGGATCCCCACGGACGGCAACCTGAACCCGGACTTCTTCACGGCACAGGATCTCGAATCGAGCGGGATGAAGACATTCACGCTCTTCTCCGCATCATTCACCGGCCCGTTTGCGGATGTGCTCCGGATCACGTCCGATAACCCCGGGGGCATGACGCTTACCGAAGTCTATGCTGCGATCTTCCAGTACATGAAGACCCGGTACCCGGACTTTACGGGCATCTGTGCTGTCGCCCTCAAGGCAACCATAGGCGGCCTGTGCAGTTCCGACATGAAAAACTCGCTCATTGCCGCAGCAGCCGACCGCAAAGCAAAGGGCCCGGTGCCCATGCCCGGCGGCAGGACCGTTACCGAAGTCCCGTTTGACGGCAGCGTTGCCGAAAAGATCTCGGCCGTGAACGTAAAGCCGCAGTACGGGGGCAGCATCCTCATCAGCATCGGGTTTGGGATCGATCCAGCGACTGCCAGGAGATCGTTTTCTGAAGATACGGTCGCCTCCCTGTACTTCACGGATCCCCGGTCTGCAATGACCGGCCCGTTCCTGTTCAACAAAGGTCTTGTCTTTAAGAACCTTCACTGGGACAACACGAAACCCTTTGACGAGCAGCTCCGTGCGGCCCCCGCAAACGGGGAGTTTGTTGCCATGCATAACCTCCTGAACATGACAACCGTCAAATCAGCTGTTGCCGGTGTCCTCCCGGTCTCGGTAATCCACAAAGGGGACAAACAAACATGATTCGGGCTGTCTGCGACGCCATGCAAATCTTTTTTGGCTCTTGGCCATTTCAAGTGGGTACGATAAAAGATGAATTCATCTGCCATTGCATTGCCTGAGCTGCCGCGGGGGCGTCCCTTCGGGGCTGGCGGGGTTCGTCGTAATGGGGGTTTGGGGGCGTCAGCCCCCATCAGCGTGTTTACCGGGATCCTGGTTTCCCACACCGATCAGCCAAGAGCCTCTTTTATTCACCGGTCCTGTCAGTTGCATGATCGGCATGCTGGTACGGGCACACGGGGGATCCCTTGACCGGCAAAGAGGCGTCTCTGCGCCGGCAGGTCTCGCTCATCTGGTATCTCATTGGGTTTATTGGCCTGATTGTCGGGATTGTTGTTGCGTCATCGCTTGCAGTCTCCTACCTTGCTGCCGCGAATGGGATCCGCGAGGATTTTACCATCCTCACGGACAATACCCGGAACAATGCCGTTGAATCAGTGTGGCTGGTCAATACCGGGCTCGTGCTCATAGACGAGGATTTTAACCCGATCCTGAACAATTCGCTCCATCTCTTCCGGGACGCTTATGTCGAAGCCGGAAACGACCCGGCAGCGATGAACCTTTTCGAGCTGCGGGACCGGATGGCACCGGAATATGCCGGAAAAGTGGACCTGTATATCTTCAATGAGGACGGCATCATCGAATATTCAACACTGCCCGAATTAGAGGGCGTGGATTTCCGGAACTACCCGGATTTCTACCGGGAACTCACCCGCATCCGGCTCGGCACGGATTTTGCTGCCGATCCGGTGGTCCGGTCGGTCCAGAACGCAAGCGACACGACCGTCAAAGGCACGCTGCGCAAGTTTGCCTACCTCCCCAGCCCCGACCACCGGTATGTCTTTGAAGTCGGCGTAGAGTCGCAGGAGTTCTCCGATGTCCGGGCACGCCTCTCGTACCAGGAGATGGCCGGCCGGCTCCTTGCCGTGAACCCTGACCTGCTGGGGATCCGGGTCTATGACTTTTACGGCAATGTTGCCGCCAGTGCCGGAACCCCGGGGGATGAGGGAAAGGAAGAAGCGTTGCGGGCAATCTCCGACCGGGCCGGTTTTACCGTAACCGATTCGGAGAAGAAGACCGAGACCCGGTACATCTTCGTTGATCTCCGGGACCCGGAGGCAGCCTCCGATGCCAGCGTGGTTGTCGAACTCAGGTTTGGCACCGGGCGCCTTGACGCTGCCATTGCAATGCTTGTTTTGCAATACCTTCTCATCGGGATCTGCGCGATCTTCATGGGAATTGTCCTTGCATTCGTGATGTTCCGGAAACTGACCGGGGCCATTGGTGCGATTGTCGAGGACGTGGGAAAAGTTGCCGGGGGGGATCTTGCGCATACGATCCGGAGTGTAGAGACTAAAGAATTTGCCGAGCTCGAATCGGGCATCAACACGATGATCAAAAAGATCCTGCTCTACACCGAGGAACTCGAGCGCAAGAAAGCCGAGCTGCAGGTTGCTGCCGATATCCAGCAGGCGTTCCTGCCAAAGGATCTCCCGCCCAT
>DUHF01000028.1:2673-2814 GCA_013331015.1 Methanoregula sp. | reverse complement strand
GAAACGTACATGAACGGGAGTTCACACCCAAACGATGAAAATCGGTTGAAAAAAATTGAACACAACCGTCCTCGCCCGTATCCTTCTCGCTCCTTATGGGGGCGGCGAGGCCCCCAACGTCACGCAATGGTCGGGCTGCGG
>DUHF01000028.1:0-2536 GCA_013331015.1 Methanoregula sp. | reverse complement strand
ATCTATGATGATTTTCATGGGAAAAACCTCTTTTGCAAAGATGGAAGTTGAGGTCCCCCTATCCCTAAAAACGATAGACTCCGCCGCCCTCGGGAGTGGGCGCCCCCGCGCCGGTTCAAAACGGTAAAAAAATCATGGGGCGATTTTCATATTTTGGGTTTGGATCTTCGTTCATGTGCGTTTCTACTGAGCAGAAATATGCATTTATCGATTTTTGTGATTTGGGTGCGAACCAGGTAGATTGATTCCGCCCTTTCCCAACGAAAACATCGCCAGGGTCCCGGCACCCTTAACAGTATCTCATGAGCAGATCGAGAGCCTCGATCTCGCGCCTGCCGCCACACTTGCGGATGATCCCGGCATGGTACTCGATCATTTCCCGGAGCTTGGGATCCTTTTGGATCTTCAACCGGGTAGCATGCACCGTGGCGTCAATGATGCTGCCAAATCCCCGGTTGACCGGATACACCCTGACCTCTTCAATCAGCTCTTTTTTTGGGGTGAGCCGGACCATCATCGCCCCGCTGGTCTTTTTCTCGACGGTTGCAGAGAACGCAGCCCACGCATCTGCAGCGCGGAGCCTGGTCATGGTCACGCCATCGACCGGCTCTTCAACAAACATCGAATCCGGCAGATCTTCAAATGCGGTCTTCACGTACATGACCGGATCGTGGATGAAGTTGGCAACCACCCACCCGTCCCGCTCGACATTCTGTGCGGTATGGGTGCCACAGAAGAGGACCATGCTGGCCCTGCCCTCCCGGTAATGGATCCCGATGGGTGCTGCATTGCAGGTTGTGGTTGCGATAACCTCATTGATGCCGGATCTTAAGAGTCCCATGACCAGCCCTCCCCGAGTGCAAGATAAATGGCAGCGATCGTGATATCCGCAATCGAGCCCGGGTTGATGCCGCGCTGGATGAGATCGGCATCGAAACTTTCCGAAGGTAGTTTACCGTCGAGGACATTCCGCGCCCCGTGCATGGTCTCCCGTGCGACTTCAGTACCGTGCTTTTTTATAATAAAGGTGTCCGGTTCCGTTGCCATGAGGGTGAGGAAGGTATCCGCAATGGACTTGCGGCCCGGCCCGAGTTCCCTGAGAAGATCCGCACCCCGGCGGGTGAGGGGAAAGCCGGTCACCCATTCCCGGGCTACCATGTCGTGAGCCGCGGAGTGCTGCATGATATCAAGCAGGGTCATGTCGCGCTCACGGATCAGCGTGAGCGTGTGGGGGTCATTGACGTCCAGTTCATCGGTCTCGTTCATTCGTACTGCCGTCATGGCAAAGGCCTTGTAAAAGGCGATCGCATCGGACGTGTCGGTCTTTGCAATCGCTGCCATTGCACCGTTAATCCCGTTTCCGTACACGAGCGGGATGAGCAGGATAAACGCCCCGAAATGGGTATTTCCCCCTTCGTGGCAGTTGGTGTCACGAACGGCATGACCGATGATCTCCCCGATCCTTCCAACACCGCGATGCGCCTCCTCAAGGGCCGGGCGTGCCATGATGGTGGATGCAAGAAAATGCTCAAGCCGGGTATCCGGATAGTCGTGACAGCGGTCCACGTTACCCGGCTTTGGATAGGCACAGACCTCCAGCATCATTGCAAGTTGCGCCTGTTCAACACGTGTCATCTGGTGGCAGGTCATGGAACACCCGGCTCATTACCGTATCTGAGAGATCACGCTTGAGCCGCATATACTCTTTCTTTGAGATGCCGCCCTGCTTTAAGGTCATGTCCCGGAACATGCAGGGCGATGACGTCTTGCAGCACCATGCCAGGCTGCCAAAACAGGTCTGTTTTCCCTGTTCGAGCGCGGTGCCTTCCACGGCCCCCAGTTTCATGCGGATGTAGTCCTCGCGGGGCATGCCGATCCGGTTAAGGGTGGGGATGAGCGGACATTCCTTGACCGGCATGCAGCAGAAGGTGAGTGACCGGATATCGCCGCCCCGGCAGAGCTGCTTTGGGGAATTATACCATCCCTCCTCATCGGCAAAGCGGGTGATGGCAGCATCAAGACCGGAAAGCGTCCGCTCGTCAGCGTTTCGGGCAAGTGAGACAAGGTCTGCCCCGTGCGAGAGCATCTCCCGCATCCGGTCGAATGTGTTGATGGAATTGTTGGCAATGACTATGAGGGGGCAGCTGTTCCGGATCTGCCTGAGTTTTGCTGAACCAAAGTCCATCAGGTCAACGTGCAGGATATCAGCGCCCGCTTTCCAGCATGCCCCGGCAAGCCTGCGGTCGTCCGGCACAACCCCGGCACGGATCTTGACCGAGACCGTGACCTCCTCCTTCTTCAGGGCCTGGATGACCGCAACGAGTTCTTTTGGGTTTTGTAAGTAATGTTCCCCGCACCCGGCAGAAACCATGGAGGGCTGGCGGCAGTGGGCATCGATCTCGTACACCACGCTTTCGCCCAGTTCCGATGCAAGCTCTGCAAATGCGGCCGGGGTGCTGCCCCGGAGGTTGATGGCAGGGATGACGTGGGTGTTTTTCAGGAGGGTGATCTGTTTTGTTAGTTCCTGTACCGGGTC
>DUHF01000143.1 GCA_013331015.1 Methanoregula sp. | reverse complement strand
GAGATCCCCCGCATGAGGCTGAACGGATCATGACCATCGGCACCGAGCACGAGTTCTCTATCAATGATTCCCGGTTCACTCCCCTGCCGGTCTCCGACCGGATCCTCCGTGCCATCTGCGGCAGGAACGAAAGCGAGATCCTTTTTGGGGACGTGAAACTGGGAAAAGAGCTCCAGAAGACGGTCATTGAACTGGTCCCCCGCTCCCCTGCTGAAGATCTTGTGTCGCTTGAAACCGGGCTGGTCCGGGGGCTGAACAAGTTCAACCACATCTTTAAAGACCAGTACACCCTGCTCGGGCTGGGCATGCACCCGACAGCCTGCCCGGATGCGATCCCGGTCTGGGATCATGACGAGAGCGAGTATTATGCCGCCTATGACCGGCTCTTCAATATCCGCCAGCACGGGTGGCTGAACATCCAGGCGCTCCAAATCAACCTGTCCTACAAAAACGACCGGGAACTGGTTGCGCTCTACAACCGTATCCGCTGCCTCATCCCGTACCTGGTTGCCGTCACGGCTTCCTCACCCGTTGTCGAGGGACGGCTGACCGGTTCCTGCGACAACCGGCTCCTCTTCTACCACTCTAACCAGAAAGAGATCCCGCTCATCTGCAATGACATCATTCCTGAAAAGATCCGGACCGTTGCTGAGTACCGGGCCATGCAGGAAGAGGTGTACCGGAATCTCCGTGCCCGTGATGCGGCCATACTCTGCGAGGAGTGGGTGAACTCAGGCGGCCTTATCATCAGGTTCTCCCGGAAGTGCCTTGAGATCAAGGCACTTGACGAGCAGGAGTCCATCTGCTCCGACATGGCAGTCTGTGCATTTGTCCGCGCCCTCCTCCGGTGCCGCATGCTCCCGGTAGCAACCGACCGGGATGCCCTGCTTGACCTTACCAAAACCGTTATCCGGAGCGGGACTGAAGAGATCAGGCCGGATCTTGAACGGTTATACGGGTATGCACTCCGGCATGCAACTGAGGACGAGTTGCACTACCTCCCCCTCATTCATGACCGGATTATTGCGGGCAGCCTTGCTGAACAGATGACAATGCGGATCCGGGATGAGGGGGAACTTTTACCAATCCTCCAGGACCTTGCCGGCTGTTTGCGAAACAACCGGCCGTATTCCCGCCCGTAACTGCATCACCCTGCCGCAATACATATAAGCCTCCCGTTTGAACAAGAAGGTGAAGCAGGGGGATGCATGACAAAAAGACTCATTTCTGAAGCCGAAGGGTATGCATTATTGTCAACCGCCGGGGTTCCCGTACCCCGCTACGCCATCGCCCGTTGTGCCAGTGAGGCGGTCTCTGCTGCAACGGCTATCGGGTTCCCCGTTGTCCTGAAGATCGTCTCCCCGCAGGTAGTCCACAAGAGCGATGCCGGCGGGGTTGTGACAAACCTCAACTCGGCTGATGAAGTGAAGCAGGCATACGAGACCATCCTTGCCCGCGTGAAGGCATACAACAGCGAAGCGGTCATCGAGGGCATCATCGTAATCCGGCAACTCACAAAAGGTCTTGAGATCCTCATTGGCGGCCGGGTCGATCCCACGTTTGGCAAGATCATCACGGTCGGCATGGGAGGCACGCTGGTCGAGCTTATCCGGGACGTCTCGATCCGGATCCTCCCGGTCCGGCGGGATGACATTGAAGCCATGCTGGCCGAACTCAAGGGCAACCGCCTCATCGAAGGGTACCGGAACGAGCCGGCCCGGGACCGGGAGACCCTCATCACGCTCATCGATACGATCAGCCGCTTCTTCCTTGAGCATGACGAGCTGGTAGAGTTCGACATCAATCCGGTCTTCCTGTACGAGAAGGGAGCCTGTGTTGTGGACGCCCGGTGTTACGTTGATGAGGATCGTCTTGTTGTTGCCATGGCCCCTGCCCGTCCCCTCCCCGCACAACTGCTCAGCGTGAATTCCATTGCGGTTATCGGTGCCTCCCCGGAGCCGTCCAAGGTCGGGTATGCCATCCTCCGGAATCTCCTCTCCTTTTCGGGAAAGGTGTACCCGGTCAACCCGAAACACCAGAAGATCTTAGGCCGGGACGTATTTCCGGACATTGCCGCCATTCCGGGGCCGGTCGATCTTGCCGTGATCGTGCTTCCGGCAAGACTGGTGCCGGGGGTCATGCGCGAATGCGGAAAGAGGGGAATTCCGCTGGTCGTGATCATCTCAAGCGGGTTCCGCGAGAGCGGAAAAGAGGGAGCGCTCCTTGAGGCAGAACTCCTCTCCATCTCCGCGCAGTACGGCACCCGCATCATCGGGCCGAACTGCCTTGGGCTCATGCTCCCGAACCAGAACATCAACACCACGTTCGATCCGGTCTCGCCAAAGCCCGGCCGGATCGCGTTCATCTCCCAGAGCGGCGCCATCATCACGACCATTGTTGACTGGAGCCTGCCTGAAGAGATCGGGTTCTCGGCGATCATCAGTGTCGGCAACCAGGCCGATCTCTCGTTTGAGGACTTCTGCACCTATGCCGGGGAGGATCCCAATACCCGGGCGATCATCCTGTACGTGGAAGAGATCCGGAACGGGCGGAGGTTCATGGAGATAGTAAAGAACGTCACCGACAAAAAACCGATCGTTGCCGTCAAATCCGGTGCATCCCGGATCGGCCAGATGGCTGCTGCCTCCCATACAGGATCCCTTTCTGGCAGCCACGAGGTGTACATGGCCGGCTTCTGGCAGGCCGGGGTCATCCCGGCGAGTTCAATCCGGGAAGCGTTCCAGACTGCCCAGCTCCTGTCGTCCGAGGGATACCCGAAAGGGATCCGGGCGATCGTGATCACCAATGCCGGCGGTTTTGGTGTCCTTGCATCGGACTATGCGGAGCGGTACGGGATCGAGATGGTGGAGTTCCCGGAACCGATCTTACGGGAACTCGATGCCATCCTGCCGGTTGACTGGAACCGGCGGAACCCCATCGATATGGTCGGCGATGCATCGGCAGACCGGTTTGCCCGGACGTTCGATATCATGATCAAGAACCAGGACCTCTGGGACATCGCGTTCGTGATTGCGGTACCTTCTGCAATATCTGACCCCATACGGGTCTCAAACGAGGTTGTGCGATTCTCAAAGAGCACGCACAAGATGATGGTCGGGTGCATGATCGGCGGCGACTCGATGAAGACGCCCCTGCGGATCCTGCGGGACGCTGACATCCCCAACTTCCCGGAACTGGAGGACGCATTCAGGTCAGTGGGTAATGTCTGCCGGCATATCTGCTGGAAAGAGTACCGGGGTCACCTCTGCGGGATCAACAATAACAAGATGTGAAGATGGTATTGAAAGAAAAAACCTGCTCCATTAACTCTTTTTACTCATCTCCTGATTTTGGATGGAATAAATTCGAAGCAGGCTCTGTAGAAACGGGCATGAACAATATCGGTTCACACCCGAATGATGAAAATCGGGGGTATTGGACAAAGGGATGGTCCCCCGCCGCGAGGCGCTACTCACGGGGCACGGCGGGGCAAAATTACCGTACCAGGAATACCGCTCATTGAAGCCGCCGCGGGGCGGCGGCAAGCCTCGTAATGGGGGTATGGGGGAAGTTTGCCCCCATCATCACATCTACGGGATTCTCCAGAGCAGTTTTTGTAAAAATTCTCTTGGCTGGATTAACCGGGACGGCAAAACGGGCGTGCTCCTTTTCGCATCGCAACATTACCGGGGCCCGGCCGGGCGGGCAAATATCAACGATTATGTCCCGGCAGGTCAAGAGTACCTGAGGAATTTATCATGCACGATCACAAACACGACCAGGGACACGACCACTCCCACGATCACGGCCACAACCATGACCACGGGCACGACCACGATCACCACCTCCCCCGCGCCATCACGTTCGAGGACTGCGTCCGGTTCCATGGGCATTCCTGCCCGGGCATGGCATCCGGGTACCGCGCAGCAACTGCTGCTATGGAAGCCCTCGGGGTTACCCGGCCGGAGGATGAGGACCTTGTCGCCATCTGCGAGACCGATGCCTGCGGCGTGGACGCGGTGCAGGTGATTGCCGGGACAACGGCCGGCAAGGGCAACCTCATCATCAGGGACTATGGCAAACACGCGTTCACGTTCTACAACCGGAAGGACGGGAAGGCTGTCAGGATCACGTTCAACCGGGGCGAAGATGAGAGCACGAACGAGATGAATGCACTCCGGGCAAAGGTCTTCTCGGGAACCGCATCAAAGCAGGAAGAGGACCACTTCCACGAACTGATGCACAAGGCTACGGTGAAGGTGCTCCACGCTCCTGCGGACACGATCATGAAGATCGAGCAGATCACGATGGAATCCCCAAAGAAGGCAAGGATCTTCAAATCGGTCACCTGCGCATGCTGCGGCGAGTCGGTTGCGGACGCAAAGACGCGGACGGTTGACGGGAAGTGCCTCTGCATCCCGTGCGCGGAAGGAACGCACCCCTCCCGGAGAAAATAATCTCTCTTTTTTACCGGTTCAGAATCTCCGTGTGCAGATCCGGATTTCCGGCAGGTCCTCCTCCACGGGCTGAGCCCCGATGACGGGGTGAGCGCCCGTTGCCCCCATCGCAGTACAATCTACGATTTCTGTTACCTTTTTTAAAGAGTTTTTTTTGTGATCCCGTTGCGGCACTTGGTGCATCCGGATCCCGCGATAGCACGCGCCACTCTGGTTGTCATACCGGATATGAGGTTGTTTGAAATTGTTCGGAAAATACGTGAAATTCAGGGTTCATTCTTAATTTAAGGCCCTTGCAAAAATTATCCTCAACACAAAATATTATATGCGGCCCCGCGCCATGGGTGTTCATGGCAGCACAGGTCCAGCGAGCCGGATCTCCAGCAGGACACTTCACGCTCCTGCCGGCAACCCTCCACTTCGACCGGAGGATCGCGGACTTCTCGCTCATCCTTGCCGCACTCTTCATCCTTGACATCGTTTCAACGCATCTCATCCTCTGGCTGGGCGGGATCGAACTGAACCCGGCCATGGCCGGCATCGTCACTTCCCCGCTCATCCATACCATGGTCAAGGCTGCAACCCTGCTCCTCATCATCACCGTCTCGCTCATCGCTGAAGCGAACGTGAAGGGATCGACCATCGGGTTTTATGCCGCGATCATCGCGCTGTACATCCTTGTACTGGTCAACAACACGATTGTGCTCGTTCCTTATGTTGCCGGGTACTGAAGATCTTTTTTTCACCCCCCCGGGCGGGGTTATTGGCCGGTCTCATGCTGCAGAGCCAGGAATGCCCAAGGCTGGAAAAGAAAACGGATGATTGCGGAACAACCACCTTTTCCTCAAGCATCATCCTGACGGAGAGGTTTCCTTTTAAAAAAGGGTTGTTGCCATCCATAATGGATAAAAAAAAGGAAAACAGGGATTACCGGTTTTGTTGCCCCAAAGAACTTGTGTGGATATGATGAGATGGGATGTGTGCGCTAATTTTTTTTAGAACTCTTCTGCTATGCC
>DUHF01000140.1:1241-4738 GCA_013331015.1 Methanoregula sp. | reverse complement strand
GGGTCGAGCGCTCCCTTGTCGGCCCGGTCCCGCATGAGGCTGTTCGAGAAGTTCTTGACCCCTTCGCACCGCCGGTAGATGTCCCCCTCGCCGCCGAGCGGGCACATGCTCTTCTTGCCGACCAGGTACACAGTCTTGATCTGCGGCTGTTTTTGTTTGACCAGTTCCATCTCGCGGATGAAGGTGTTGAGCTGGCTCACGGTCCGGACGGCGATCACGATCTTCCGTTTTTTGCGTTCGGCCAGGAGCGATGCGACAACGCTCGACTTCCCGCTTCCGGTAGGGGCATCGATCATGGCGATGCCGCCCTCGCGGGCTACTGTTGCGGCAACCTCGAGCATGTGGCGCTGGCCCGGGCGATATTCCGTGTAGGGGAAGTAGGTGTCGATGCCGTCCATTGGTGCTCAGTATGTTGGCGCTGATGGGTTTTATGGATGGGGGTGCAGGGTGAAGGTGATGTTACAGGAGGGACAGTGCCTGTCCCCCCGTGGCCCCCCTGCGCTTTGGGATGGTGCTGTATTACCGGTATTTTTTAAAGAGAAACCGAATTGCTCTTTAGAAATCCACACTCGCTATGATTGGGGTTGATGATCCCAAACCCTCATGATGATATCTGCCGCCGCCCCGAAGGGCACCCCGCGGTGGCCTCAATTACAGTTTCTTCGAAAAATCGATCAGGATTTTTCGTTTCAAGAGGCAGGTAATACATTGTCATCCTGATTGGGGGTGCATCAGCGGTGGGGCGAAGCCCAAAAGAGCGTCAACATCTCCTCAGATCATTTCTACAAAGCCAAACCGACCTGATCCGCCGCGGGGGCGCCCCGTCGGGGGCGGCGGGGCAATCGTAAAAGCACTCTTGCAACACTTTCCATTTTTTTTAAGGTTCTGAATGTTTTTTTTACGAACCGGAAACGACCCTCAGTATCATATTCATCCATGCCTGTATGGGAATGGTCAGCCAGATGACAATCACGACCGGAATAATCGTTACCGCAGCTGCTTTCCGGAAGGAAAAATCCTGGGTGTGTTTCACCGCAAGGATCCAGAGATACCATTGCCAGAAAAAAAAGAGTATGCCAAATAACGCAGTTGTCCAGAATGTCCAATACCACCATTCAGAATTTCCGGGCGGTACTGGCCATGAATGAAAGATCAGGAGGATCAGTCCACTGGAGATCAGCGAGCCAAGAGTGAATAACGTCGACGGCATCATCGCATATCCGATGTTCTGGACCATGGAGGCCGGTAATCCCTTTCCGTTCACAAGACGGGAGATTCCATATGTGCCAATAATCATGACAATCAGAACGAGCAACGGAGCAATTGTATGACAGAAAATGTACCTGAACAGAACGCCGGGTATGCCGCCACTGGTCTCAACGATTGAGGGGAAATGAGTGGATACCCAAAACACAGGAATGGTTTTTCCGATGATAAGAGCAACGAAACCAGTCCATATGATCAGTATCGGCAGGATGAGGTTCACCTTCTCCTGCGATACCCGCAAAAAGAACCGGTCGGGATGCAGGATGAGATCCGTCAGGCCAGAGAACATGGTACCGGTTTTTTTAGTGCAGGATGAGATAATTGCATGGATTTTTCTTTGGGGGAGAGAATCCTGTGTTTTCATCCCCCCGCAGATAGGCAGGACGGATCCGTCAACGATGCTGCCCCGGTCGGCGCCACTCAACCTTTGATGGACATATCGTGGTAATTGCTATCCACCACGATGAGCCGCTTGTCACATGGTGTCCACCGGTTGCCCGGCAAGAAGAAGTATCTCGCGATGACACCGGGGACTACCGTCCCTTCTGCCGGTCATAACAGGGAGACACACCTTGCCGTGAACCCTCCTCACTTCCAGTTCCGGAATGACGATACGAGGAGCTGCAGGAAGCCAAAGACAACTAGACCGGCAAGGATCCCTTCGATATCCGATGAGAAGCGGCTGACGATAATCCCCGCAGACCATGACACCGTAAGCGAAGCGGTAAAGAGGAGCAGCCCGAGGAATATCTCGCTGACATCCAGCGTCCGGATGAGCGGCAGGCGGCTGGCAAGCGTCCATCCCTGCCGGAGCGCAACGGCATAAAGGACAGCGAAGAATATCGTGAGAAGGACAAGGGGGATCCAATAGCCTTTCAGGGGATACAGGAACGCGGCGCCGGCAAGTGAAAGGATGACGGCTGCTGCTGCCAGGTGCGTGTCCGGAACGGTGCAGGGATCTGCCATGCATCTGATTGCATGCCGGATCCTGATAAATGGTTGGGAGACCGGCTGCCGGCCTGCCGGCTCATTCTTCTGCAAACTGGCGTGCCGGCGCCTCGTTGTGGAGCTCGATGTAATTCCCCACAAGATCGCACTCGCGTTCACGGAGGTTGTGTTCCGCGACCGGTTTTGCTTCGCAGCAGAACATGTACGTCATTGGCTCCCCGGCCGGCGGGTTCTTACTCAGCGCAAACAGGGCCTGCGAGCAGTTGTCGGACCTGCGGACGGCAAGCAGGGGGCCGGTACCGCCATCGAAGAGGAGGAAAATCCCCTGTGCCTGCGGGACCGCAGTAGTGGTGTGGGCTTTCAGCTCGCGCTTCGGCGACCATGCAAGGCCCATCCAGCCTGCATCGCCGGGCGATCCTGTGGGCGTGAGGGGCGAGGCGCTTGGGCCTCCTGCCGGGTTCTTCTGGTCCTGCGGCCCGAGCGGACCACCGGCGATCCCTTCGCGCTCGGTCGAGGAGCTGCGGTACTTCCGGTGGAACCGCCCGAAGTTGCATGACGGTGAATCGCGCTGCTCCTGCCGGTACCGGTAGAGGAGGTAGCAGAGCCCGGTTTTCCGCCGAATTTCTGAGTCTTCCAATGGCACCGCGGAGAACTCGTACAAAAACCCCTTGGCATCCTTCCATGCCCAGAGAGCGGGGGCTGCGGGGTACGGGTCCTTCCACGGCATCTGCATCCGTGCGGTTCCCTGCCGGATCTCGCGGAACACGTTCCGGAGCGATCGTTCTGTCCTGCCGATATACATCAGGTTCGCTGCGCCGGCAACCCGGATGCGGTAGACCCCCGGGGTATCGGGAATCGCACCGGTCCTTGTGCTCTCCATGGAAAAGGGGAACCATCGTGTCCATTCGATCCCGCACCAGTCCGGTGCACTGCAGTCCGCGCCGGCTTCGTTGTCACCCATGCACTCTTCCACCCGCTCTTTTTCGTCAAAGGTAGTTTGTGTCTGCCTCTGGATATACAGTTTATGAAATGCTCCTGCACCAAAGCCGACGGATCCGGCCGGAACGGGAGAAGGAAGATGTGACGGGCAGGAGGAGGTGATACAGCATCCCGCCCCGTGCCGCAGCCGGTCCCGGCCGCGAGGATCGATCCCTTCAATCCATTTCCGGGTCCGTGTAGGAAACCGAGAGCTGCGTTGTGCTGTCAGCGTAAACGATGCTGCCGTCCCCGTCAAAGGTGCCGAACACGTATACTTCCCGGTTGAGCGGGATGTAGGTCTCGAC
>DUHF01000140.1:753-1227 GCA_013331015.1 Methanoregula sp. | reverse complement strand
CCCTGCGGGAGATTGAACCCGGATACAAACGTATGGACCCGGGAATCGATCCGGCTCGTTGCCATCACCACGGAAAAGGTTGTGCGTTTTGTTGTTGTCCTCCGTCCGCCCGAACCCGAGTAACTGCGGGTGTGTTGTGTCACGATGGGCGCATCGAACCCGCAGAGCATGGCAAGTGCCGGTTCGGCTATCTTTATGTTCATCGCGTCCCGGAAGAACGATTCGGGCAGGCCGGCTGCCCTGAACTGGCCTTCAACGAGCCCGGAGACGATGTCCGCCCCCTTCTTGAAATACGCAAAAGTACCCGATGCCTGCACCCTATACTGGGCTGATCCCGATGCAACGGTAAAATCGCCGCTGCTCTCGTAAAACATCACGCCCTCTGCCCCCTCGATTCTGTGGCCATCCGACCCGAGCGGGATCCCGTTGATGCGGATCCGGGTACTGGACCGGGAGTCGGTGATGGACGATTCC
>DUHF01000140.1:0-557 GCA_013331015.1 Methanoregula sp. | reverse complement strand
GAGGGGTCTGAGGATGCCATGCGATGAGGTGATACCGGATTGCGGATGAAGGTGTCGGTATGTATTGAGCCCTGCCCGGGATTATCCAAAGAACTCAATAACTGCTGAAGAAAATATCACTTGTACCCGCAGACCTCAACCCCCAACACAGAAAAATGCGGTTCATTCGTGACAACCGCCGCCCCGGTCGCCCGGGCCGATGCTGCGATAATTGCATCGGCGACAGAAATTCCCGGCAGTTTGAGCAGGCCGGCCTCAACTGCGATCTCCGGTGTCAGCGGGATGATGTTCAGCTTCGAACCCTGAACCTGCATGACCCGGAGCCGGGCTGTTGCAGCATCAATTTTTCTTGCATAGATGTATGCGAGTTCGGTGAGCGTGATCGCTGCAACAAATCCCTCAGCCCCTCCGGTCTGGACTACGTCAAAATATTTTTTGATTTTTTCCGATCCTTCTTCGCGGTTGAAGAACGCGAGGAACGCGTGGGTATCAAAGAGAAGACTGGTTGTCAAGCGAATCGTCCCACTCCTTTCGCAACTCTTTGAGGGCCGTGCCGG
>DUHF01000094.1 GCA_013331015.1 Methanoregula sp. | reverse complement strand
ATCCCGCGCGAATCGGTCCAGCGGGCGATCGAGCTTGCCGCCCGCAAGGCGTGGCTTTAATGACTGTATGATCAATAATAACCGGATATACGAACAGGGTGAACAATGCGAACCGATGTAGTACGACTGGGGCGCCTTGCCGGAGAGAGGTCCGGCGACATGATGCAGTTCCTCTCATCCATGGAAGCAGACCGCCAGATTGCCGATGCAGATATCCTCGTGGATATTGCCCATGTGCTGATGCTGGACAAGCAGAAGATCAATGACCGCAGGGTGACACGACAGATCCTCTCTGCACTTCTGGTGCTCTACGAATCGGGTATCCCCGATGAGGCATTTGATACCCGGTTTGAGGATGTCCATGCAGGGATCGAGTCGCTCTTAATCGAATCTGCCGGCCCGGATATCGGGGGACGGATGCATATGGGCAGGTCGCGGAACGATGAGGTTGCAACCTGCATCCGGATAAAACTCCGGGAGGAACTCCTCAAACAGATGGCAGCGCTCGTCACCGTCCGGCAGGTCCTCCTTGCGATTGCCGCAAAACACACGACAAGCGTGATGCCGGGATTCACCCACCTGCAGCACGCCCAGCCCACAACCCTTGCCCACCACCTCCTCGCGTACGAACAGGCATTCTCCCGCGACTTTGACCGGCTGAAGGATGCCTACTGCCGGGTCAACCTCTCACCCCTCGGTGCTGCCGCATTCGCCTCCACCGGTTACCCCATCAGCCGGGAATATACCGCATCCCTGCTCGGGTTCGATGGTCTTGTAGAGAATACAATGGACGCGGTTGCAACCCGGGACTTCGCGCTCGAAACCCTTGCCGATCTCACCATTATGATGGCAAACACGAGCCGGCTCTGCGAGGAACTGATCATCTGGTCAACCTCGTTTGTAAAATTCGTGACCCTCGATGATGCTTTCTGTTCAACGTCTTCCATCATGCCCCAGAAAAAGAACCCGGACACCGCCGAGATCATGCGGGCCAAGAGTGCTTCGGTCTTCGGGGCATTTGCGGGAGCGCTCATGACCGTCAAGGGCCTTCCCATGAGTTACAACCGGGACCTGCAGGAACTCACACCGAACATCTGGCGCGGGATTCACGATGCAAAGGTGAGCCTCCGGCTCCTTGCCGACATGCTTGCCAGTGCAGAGTTCGACACGGGAAGGATGAAGGAGGAGGCAGGGAAAGGCTTCTCAACTGCCACCGAACTTGCCGACACGCTCGTCCGCTCCTACGGGCTCCCGTTCCGCACGGCCCACAATATCGTTGGAAGGGCAGTCATGAAAGGCAGCCTCTCGCTTACCACCCTTGAAGCGGCAGCACTGGAGGTCGGACCGAAGATCTCGTTGAAGAAGAAAGGGCTGACCCAGAAGAAGATCGACGAGGTACTGGACGTGGGCTATTCCCTTGGTCTCCGCAAGGCCCCGGGCGGGCCGGCGCCTTCAGCCACGAAGCGTGCCATCACCGGGCGCACAAAGCAGCTCGAAACTGACTCTGACCTCACCGACAAGCGGCTTGCCCAGATTGCAAAATCCCGGGAAAAACTCATCACCAATGCACGGAGGATGGTAGCATAACTTCACAGTTCTTATCCGGTGACCGGATCCAGTGCTCGTACAGGGGCATGAGCAGGAATGGCGTATATATTACCGAACGCGACGGCATGGCAGTCGTGAAACTCGATTCCGGGTACAATATCGGCATTCCTCCCGGCGCATGCACCCTGGTTGAGCGACCTGCATCGGTACCGCCAAAGCAGATCGACGTGGTCCAGAACAAAAACCTTGCGGACCTCGCCATCGTCTCCACGGGAGGGACGATCGCAAGCCGGATCGATTACCGGACGGGGTCGGTCACCAGCCAGTTCAATGCGAGCGATATCCTGACGGCGATTCCCGATCTTGCGGAGATCGCCAACTACCGCACGATCCCCCTTGCCACGATCCTCTCGGAGAACATGACGCCGGCAATCTGGCAGGAACTTGCCCGGGCGATCCATGACGAGATCAGGAACGGGGCAAAAGGCATCATCGTGACGCATGGCACGGATACCATGGCATACAGTGCCGCGGCCATCAGTTTCATGGTCGATACCCCGGTCCCCATCGTCTTTGTCGGTTCCCAGCGGTCGGCAGACCGGCCATCGAGCGACAATGCGATGAACGCGGTCTGTGCCGCTGCGGCAGCAACGAGCGAACTGGGGGAAGTGGCCGTAGTCATGCATGCAACAACAAATGATGACCGCTGCGCGATCCACCGGGGAACCCGGGTGCGAAAGATGCACACCTCCCGGCGGGATGCGTTCCAAAGCCTCGGGATTGCCCCCATCGGAGCAGTGGAGTACCCCTCGCGGAAAGTTACTCTCTCACCGGATGCGGTCCGGCGCGGGACCCGGACGCTCGCGCTCCGCGATGCACTCGACCCGCACTGCGCCCTCATCCAGTTCTACCCGGGCATGCCCCCGGAGATCCTGGAGGCATACGAAGGGTACCACGGTCTTGTCATCGCAGGCACGGGTCTTGGCCACACCAGCACGACCCTCATCCCGCCACTGAAACGTCTTGTTGAGAATGGGACGCTCGTGGTCATGACCTCGCAGTGCCAAAACGGCAGGGTCTGCGACCGGGTGTACGATACCGGCCGGGACCTCCTCAATGCCGGAGTCATCGAGGGCGGGGATATGCTGCCGGAAGCGGCGCTCGTCAAACTCATGTGGGTTCTTGGCAATGAGGTGGACCGGAAGAAAGCCGCAGCAATGATGCAGGACGATCTCAAAGGCGAATGCACCCGGAGGAGCGCCCATGGATTATAAGGCACTCGGCCTCGTGGCCGGAATCGAGATCCACCAGCAGCTGGATACAAAAGAGAAACTCTTCTGCCACTGCCCGACCACACTCCGCGAGATCGCGGAGCACAACGGCGAGTTCTCCCGCTATCTCCGGGCAACCGTGAGCGAGATGGGCGAGATCGACCGGGCGGCAAAGGAGGAGATGAAGAGCGACCGGATGTTCCGGTATTATGCGTACGACACAACCTGCCTTGTGGAGAACGACGAGGAACCTCCGGCACCGGTGAATAACGAAGCCCTCTCGGTCTGCCTCACGATCGGGAAGATGTTCGGTATGACTCCCGTGCCGCAGGTGCACACGATGCGCAAACTCGTCATCGACGGTTCCAACACGAGTGGATTCCAGAGGACAGCCCTTGTGGCATTCAACGGTGCCCTTCCCAACGGCGGGCTCATCGAGACGATCTGCCTTGAGGAGGAAGCAGCACAACGGGTCAAAGACGAGGTCTTTTCCCTGGACCGGCTTGGGATCCCGCTCATCGAGATCACCACTTCGCCGTGCATGCACAC
>DUHF01000108.1 GCA_013331015.1 Methanoregula sp. | reverse complement strand
AATTTCCGGGTTTATCGGAATTCTCTTTAGTTTGTTTTTGGTAACACGAGGACGTTATTAGATCTTGGCTTCATGGGCGATGTCTTCCGCAGTGCTATCAAAATAAATCCTTAACCAGATTTCAACATTAAGAATTCGCCAGAAGATATCGTTCCACTGTTCTTTTCCGCAACAAAAATCATGGTATTTTTTTTGTACAGCTTTTCCATCCCAATATTTTCGCGATAAAAAGGATTTCGAGGAAAAAATGTTCTCAATTTTTTCCTGCATCTCCCCCGAACTCATTATATTAGAAACGGGTAAAACAAACCCCTGCTTGGTCCGTCTTTCAAGAATTCCGGAAGGAAGAATCCCCTTCATTGCCTGGCGAAAAATATATTTCGTATACCCATTGCGGACTCTCCACTCAAAGGGAAGCCCCGCTCCAAATTCTTGGAATAATTTATCCTGAAATGGCATTCGGGTTGATACGCCCCACCTCATCCCATTCCTGTCATCACGAATGTCAAATGATGTATTGGGAACATCAAATTTTGCAAAATCCTTCTCCTGTAAGTATAGTTCAGGGATCTCTTTGAGGAGACTTTTGGCAATTTTCCGATTCCGTATCTTTTCCATCCTCAATTGAATGAAGGGAATAATTCTTCTTAATATTTCAGAAATATCTCCTGATCGCACGTACTCTGTTATGTTAACATGGGGTCTCAGGAGAAGATCTGCTCCCATCCCGTCCATCATGATTTTAATCCCATGATCATGAGCTTTCTGCATCATTTTATATTGGCCAAAAACAGCCAGTGTAAGAAACGGTTCCTGTTGTGTACGGATAAGATCCAACAAATCATGGGATAATTCTTCAGAATTTGGAGATAGATACACCGCATTCGTCTTTGCAAAGTCAACAACCATTTTCACATATTCAGATTCATCATATGGTTCACCAGGATGGACCATTGAATATGTGTTAATTTTTAAGTCAGGGTATTCATGACGAATTGTGCAAACGATAGATGATGAATCAATCCCCCCGCTCAGACTAGAAGCAACCGTTGTATTTTTGGGCAGCCGATCCTTAATGCTTTGAATAAAGACTTTTCTCATATATTTTATGGGATCATCATTATGACGATCAAAATGTTCTATGTGTTCAGAACCGATATACCAGAAAACATGTTCAGTTTTTCGGGTGTTATAATCAAACGAGAGATATGCACCAGGGAATAAGAGAAAAATATCATTGAAAAATGTTTCACCGGTCCGAAGCCATTTTTGGCCATAAATATATTGTCCCCTATGAAGATATTTAATAACGGCTCTATCATTTGGTTGCGAAGATTCTGAATGAACCAATATCCCGAGAATTTCTGATGAAAAGATTAGATTTTCTTCAAGAATCTGGTAGTAGAGAGGTTTTGTGCCATAACGGTCTCTTATAAGAAAGAGCTTATTAATTGTCCCGTCGTAAATGGCAATGCTCCATACCCCGTTAAATTTTTCAAGACATGCTAATCCCCATTGCAAGTAAGCGTTAATTATTATTTCAGATTCTTTATCTGACTTAATCAAGCGCCCCAAAGATTCAAGTTCTTCTTTTATATTGGTATAGTTATAAATCTCTCCATCATACATTAATTGGATTTTTCCAGATTCATCACTTATTGGGAGTAAAAAATTTCGTACGGGTTCCGACATATGAGTCTGGACATATCCAAAGGAGATATTATTATTTGAAAACAAGTTCTCGCCATCAGGGCCCCTATGCATTGTGGCGTTATTCATTTTATGACATAAATCCGTGTCATCCCACGTAAAACCATTAATCCCGCTCATGCCAATTATGTTTGTTAAAATAGTTCTTTAATCCTGTTGGCTAAATCTCTCAAATTATGGAAAAATTAAAGATTGCCCGCCAGATTAAAACGCTTTTTCAGAATTTGAACGAAGATAAAACACAAAAAAGTACCCAACGCATTTTCATAAATTGTTCTGGATTTTAATTCAATTGTCTGGTAAGTGTTCAGAATCTCGTTCTTATTTACGATGCATCAATGAGAATAACGGCGGTATCACCATTATTATACAATTTATTCACCGTATTATCACCTTCCAAACGTACAAAATCCTTATCGTCGAATCTGCCTACATCTTTATAAACTGTCGTATAGACGATCCTGTCGAGACGACATATTACCAGATAACGAGGATCACGATATACACTACCAAGGTTTTCGGTATTATCATAGTTGAAATGATTCGGGATAAAAGGTACATAAGCTCTCCCGATATTGAGGAGTCTTTGTGAACGCTCAAATGTACCGTAGATAGTATCAGTATAACGAGAGGGTAAACTTGTAATCGCGGCATACCCAAAAGTGGGGTTGTTGTTTTCTAGAGACCATTTCATTCCACTAATATCCATGTGTGTAATATAGTTCGATGGTCGTTCCGTGTATGGTGACTGGTACGTATTGAAACTACTCAGCAGGATTGGAATTACGATCAGGCAACCGCATAATATAATATAGAAGATTTTTTTATCTTTGATCAGACATCTGAGTGTCACTGCCGCAAATATTGGTGTAAAAAGCATAGTAGTGGAGATCATACGTTCACCAGCTAAAAACTTCAATGGCAGGATATCAAATAAAAAAACGAAATAGGTCAGACCAAACGCTATGGTGAAACTTCCAAAAATATAGAGCAAATCAAAATTTTTAATTTTTTCAAAGTTCTTGATGAGAATATACACTCCGATGATAAATAAAACTAAAAACACAATGTCCGTGCCGTAAATTTTAATGGTCAATTTAAAAATCTCAGAGATATCGACATGGATTTTTTGTAATTTTCCGGTCATTTCATTGATTGGTACTTCTCCGATTTCAGACCCACTAATGATTACATCATAGATATGCTGGATATTATAGGAGAAAAACCTGAACGATAACAACCATATAATCCATGATACGAGCAAAATGCCGAGAAATGGAAAGGATACAACATTTTTCAAATTTTTCAATACGTTTTTAATATCGATGACAAATAAATCGGGAGTATAATCCGCGAGCAGGTATGTTGCATAAATACCGATAATCGATATTGATAAGATCAGGGCCGCCAATGGATGGAAGAACGGTGCAATCAATAAAACAAGGAGTAAAATAATTTTAAAACCGGTTTTTTCTTGATTGAAATAATTTTTTAACAACACAAAAAAAACGAAAGGTAAAAACATCATTGTCCAGCCGTTAGGTTTGAAGTAGAGAAAATTTCCATCGAAAATGATAGCTGCGACTAATGTAACGCATAATATTGCAAAGACCCGATCAACAAATAGTATCCTTACGATTAAATAAAGTGAAATAACATAGAGGAGTGCGATTGGTATTGTTGAATAGTTGGTCACTGCTTCTATTGAGCTATTTGTAATAAGAACCGAGATTGATCCAAATATATGGGTAATTGGGTAAAAATTAATTTCAGCCGTATGACCAGACATGACAATATCTTTTAATAACCCCAAATGTGTCATGTTATCCCCTCCGAGAGTGTATATCCCCCTGATATATGGGAAAAGGACAACCCAAATACGGAGAAAAATAAGAATGATAACCCCCGTGACCCAGAAATGGCTCGTCCGATAATGTCCGTCATGGAGTTGGGACAAAACAATGGTAATTGCACCGAAAACACACAAAAAAAACAGAATCCAAACGAGAATTGATGTATCCTGATAGATATCCACCTGATATCCTGGTAAAGCGTTCAATAATACACTGATGTTCAACACTATCAAGATTAGAAAACAAAAGATTGAAATTATCTTAATAAAATTACCTTTTCTCATTTCTCCCCGTCAAATGTAATGTTTTTCGAAATCCTTGTTTGGAATGAATGATTTATTGAAAATTTTTCACGGTTTATGTCGGTTTTTTGCGAAATATTCTCAGAGCTTCCTTTAATCTCGAATTCCAATAATAGTTTCTTATCTCTTCATCATGGATTTGTTTATCCCTTCGAATAAGCGCTTTCAGATAGCCAGCCAGAAATGCCAATCCGATATAATATGGATCTTTAAAAGTATAGTAACAGAATAAGGAAATGATCAATAATGGATTTTTATGAAAATAATACGCAACTTTTCCACGCATTTGATATCCATGCCAATGCCCCTCTGCACTACTTGTCTCTCTTTTCTGGATTGCGATCATATTGTTGAACTGTTTAATATCATATCCTCGTAGGATAGCTTTGATGTTCGATATAGAATCCGGGGATGGTTCAATAACATAGCCAGAGGTTTTTTGAAAACATTCCCAAGACCATAATCTTCCGGTTCCCCGTGGCCAGTAATTTGTGGGTTCGTTTTGAAAATTTTTATCAGACTGTGTAATGATTTTCCCACTCGCGATTCCGAGATTTTTATTCTTTTTAAATTCAAGAATAAGTTTTTCAAAAAACTCGTTTTCGAGTTCTGTATCAGCATCCAACAATCCGAGATAATTAAACTCGATCAATCGCTCGTTACATAGTTCGATTATCCTTTGGAATCCCGTATGGCAGACATATGAATAATGATATGTGATGTCTCTTGGATGTGGGGGGAGCCGTACTGTTTCAATCCATGAGTATCTTTTTCGAAGGTCGTTAATTATTGAGGGAGTCCCGTCATCAGATCCATCATCAATAATCAACCATAACTTTGGTAAAATTGACTGTTTGACAACTGATGTCGCAACAAAAGGTAAGAATCTCTCCTCATTTTTTGCGGGTGTGATTAAAATATAGGAACTGGCACATCGTTTTTCTTTCATAAAACAACCACAATTATTGAAAATTTGTCTTAAAATCTTATCTCTCCATTATCGAATTCATCAACGCAATTTAGATAATCTTCCACGAAAGCCACCATAAATGCAGTGGGATCTTCCTTGTCCGCGAGCAGTTTTTTCTGCTTTTCCTTACCATCCGTTTTAAGATTCTTGTTTCCCAAAAGCGTTATAATTTTTTTAAGAATATCATCATGCATCTGCTCGGGACACGAATAGTTAAAAACAAGCCCATACTTCTTTTCTTCCTCATCCGTATATCCCAACCGGAGCGTATTTACATAAATCGCGTGCGTTCCGAGAACAGCGCATTCCGACGCTGTTGTTGCACCCTCTCCGATATACAGCGATGCATAGGCAAGTAGATCATGGAGTTTTTCGGGGGCTAGTTTCAGGACGTATGATTTCAGGTTTTCAGGCAAATCCATTTCCGAGGTTATGAAAACCCTCCCGTACTTCTCGATAGCCCGCACGAAGGATTCCTTATCTTGGATCCCGTATTGGTTCTTGTCATGACTCGCTCCCCACGAGACGAATCTCAAGATGATGAAAGGTTCGTCTTTTGTCAGCCCCACCTCATCAAGAACCGCTGGGTTGGGAGTAAAATAATTCGGGTGGAGGTATGCGAGTTCGTGGTACCCGTTGTATCGTACCTGTTTCGGTCCGACTTCGTCCATGTAACATGAAGGGGTGATGATTTTCGTGGTGAAGGGGAATGTAACCCGTTTCGCAAACGCCGCATGCTCGGTATCGGTGAAGGTAAACGATGTTTTCTTGGCCAGTTTAGCAGAAATTGCGGTTGCAGGATTCAGGATGCCGAGGTAAAGATCCGCGTTAAATTTTTTTCCGGTCTGATGAATTTTATATCCGCGAGAGACCCATTCCCGCATCAACCCGAATTTTCCCGGTAGGGGCTTTCCGATCAACTGGTAGGGGATATGGTATGCATCGAGCAGTTGTCGGGTCACTTCCTTGTCCCGGGCAGTCACCTTAATCTCATGCCCCTGCTTCTGCATCTCCCAGATAAAATTCTTGAAAAGGTGGACATGTGCGGGATGGCCCATATCGATAAGGATCTTCATGTGTCAGGCCATCCGGATTGATAAATTACGCATACCACCCGTTCGTCATCCGCTCCTGCTGCATGTCGAAGAACATCGCAAAGAAGAGCATCATGATGCCAAAGCCGAAGATCAGCAGCGAAAGTGTCATCGGCACGAAGATCGGGTGGCCCTGGATGAACTTGAAGTGCAGGGAATAGAGGCCACCGAGAACGCCGGCAAGGGAGAAGAACGCACCGGCAATGTAGAAGAAGACCAGCGGGTGGAAGCTGATGATGAAGTACTTCATCTTCAGCCGCCAGAGGAAATCGGTCAGCAGGAGCCAGGAGACCTTCAGGATGTAGCTGCTGTACTTGATCTTGGACTGCTCCTTGCCATATCGTGCGGGGTGCGGGACGTTGATGACCCGGAAGCCTACCACGTTCAGCCGGACAAGGACATCGTTGCAGTACCCGTACCGCGGGTAGATGTCATTGAGGCTGATGCGTTCGAGCGCTCTCGCAGAGATAGCAGTGTACCCGTTCTGGGGGTCCATCATCTGCCAGTAGCCGCTTGCGATCTTGGTGAGCATCGTTAAGGTGCTGTTTCCGATGAACCGCCACTTGCTCATGCCCTTGCGGAACGCGGGGCTGATGAGCCGGTTGCCCATCGTGTAGTCGCACTTCTTTGCAACAATCGGGTCGAGGAGCTCGGGCAAAAAAGCCGGGTCCATCTGGTCGTCGCCGGCCATGACCGCGACGATGTCCATACCCTCGGCAAGGGCGCGCTTGTAGCCGGTGACAATCGCTGCTCCAACACCCTTGTTCACCTCGTGCCGGATAGGAACGATCGAATCATCATGGGAGGCGTAGTATTCGACGACCTCCTGGGTCCGGTCCTTTGAGCAGTCGTTGATCACGTACACCCGGCACACAAAATCAGGGATGTTCTTGAGCGTGTCACCGATGAGCAGCTCCTCATTGTATGCCGGTACAACTACCGCGACCTTCTGCCCCTTGTAGAGGGGCAGGTTGTCGGCATCTTTTGCCGGGGCCTGGTCGCGGAGCGTGACCGCGATCTCCTGCATCGCAAATCCGCGCTTGGTAAAGAGCCCGTTCATCGCCTCCTCGAATGACTCCGACTCCGGGAGGACATCGAGCAGGGCGATCGCCTTTGCGTTCAGCGCCCGGAAGGTCGAGCCGGGGTCGGTTGCCACAAACTGTGCCGGCTTTGGCGGTATTGCACAGGCCTTCCCGGTCTCATCGAACTGGTATGCCGGGATCCCCATACGGCCTGCAAGGTTCCGGGAACCGATCACAAGATCGGCCTTTCCTTCAAGCACCGGTTCGGCAAGGTGCGGGATCTCCCGGGTTAAGTGCCTGCCGCTGCTGTCGATGAGGACCACCGCGGTGCAGCCCGACTCCAGCGCTCTGCGGCACCCGGCAAGGATCGCGGCAACACGACCGCTCCCGCCATACTCGCTGTTGTGGAGCACGGTGGCGCCGGCCTGCTCTGCGACCTCCGCAGTCCGATCCTTTGAGGAGTCGTCGGCAACAATGACCGTACCGGCATACTGGCGTGCGAGCAGGACAAGGCTGCCGATCATCAGCTCGTTGTCCTTTGCCGGGATCACCACGGCAATCTTCGGGTCCGGATTAATGACAGGGTCGGTCATAGAGATCGTGCAGGGAAGAAAGAGAGGATGCCGATAAATGTCCTCACCAAATTGTATCTATGCTATAATGTGTATACTGATAAAAAACTTTCATAATGATGGAGCAACGGGCATTCATTCGCGGGGTTTGTCCGGCACGAACCCGTCCCGGTACCCGTGAGCAGCTGCGTATGCAGGTCGGGCAAATGGTTATCCTGGTCATGACCCCCTTCCCCCTGAGACACCACATCTCCCCGCTGCCCATCCGGGCCCGTTTTGGGGAGATCTCGCACAGGAGCCGGCCGGGTGGACACCTCCGGCCCGGGGGCCTGTTCGCCGCAGGAAAAAAGTCCCCGCAAACGGGTTTTTTTTTAGCAAACAGGGGCCAAATCAGACGGTCAGTTTTTCCCCGTTATTGGTGTTCCACAAAGGGCATTTTTGGGACGTATTCCAGCCTGAGCCGTCCGGAAGGAGGCACAGGAAACAATGGATATGGCGTCCGGAGGACAACCTGCGTTTTGAGGATTGCCAATACCCCCTCTGTTTCTCAGCACCATCCGGTCCGGGCGGGTGCCCGGATCTGAAGGGTTTTTTCGCGATCCTCTTCAGGTGGGGATAAAAACCGCCCCTCAGAAAGAAAAAGATCGCGGTGCCGTCAGCTCCTGTCCATTCCTGTGAAGATACTTAAAAAAGGGTAGTATCCTTCAGGGTACCCTGCCATCCCTTAAAAAAAAAGAGCATTTCTAAGGGTTTATTAAAAACCCTGAACCCTGCTTTTCCCGGGTACCCTCCGGTTCCGCCTTCATCGATACCCGACTCCCTCATCATTTTCCGCATGCGGGAGTGCATCGGGAACAGGGCCGGGTTCTGTACATTCCAGGAACACTCCGGTTTCGCAGGATGCGGCAAGAGAGGGAAAACCAAGATGCCACTTAGGGCATTTTTGTACATTGTGGCAATTGTGCACAATTATTAATGCCCTGCCGGTCAATGATTATGCATGTCTTCCAGTACCACGCCCGCCGGTGGCAATCAGATCAAGCGCATCCCCGTGAAAGAACTCACGTGGGTGAATCTGTACGATTTAAAAGAAGCCGGACAGAGTTATGATGAACTGCTTGCCGGGATGATCCAGCGTGAGCGGGACTACCGTGACTGGAAAATGATCACTGAGATCGACAGGACCGGCGGGTTTGTAGCCTTTGACCCGGAAAAGATTATGAAAGGCGATTAACGCACCGTGGAGTACGAGCGCGTGTTCACTCTTGTCATTGAAATAAAAGCAGAAAAATTCTTAAAAAATCTGCCTCTGAAATCCCGGCGCATTATTGTTGAAAAAAATCCTGGAATTACGAGAAGATCCATTTCCGAAAGGAAACAAGGAAAAACTCGAATACCCCCATCCACCCGCGGTCTACCGTCTTCATATCGGCAGATCCTTTACTGTATTTTATCTCATCGAAACTGATGAAAATGTCATAAAAATCGTAAAAATCATGACGATTGAAAGGGCTCATAAGGAGTATTCCCGCAGATAGGATCCCCGTGCAGATGTCACGGGCGATAATTTCCTGTACCCCTTTTAGAGAGACCAGACCACTCCGCCTCGTGATCCGGAGATGCCGGGCCTCCGTCATCCCGCCCGGCACTGCCGGTGCAGCCGGAAGAGATCGTCCGCATCGAGACAGAGCGTATGGTCATCTGCACCAGATCGGAGAGAGAACGACCGGGCGACAATGCAGAAATATTCGTGACGGTCTTTGTTGTTCCATGATACGGCCAGAGACTTCTCGCGCAGGCGGGAAAGTTCTGCATCGGCATTCACCCCCTCCTGCCACTTGCATTCGCAGAACAGGATGGCATGCTCCTCACCGTTCAGAGCAACCAGGTCTATCTCATCGCCCTTGTCCCACCAGTTGCCGAGAGTATCGAACCGGAACGGTAAGATGCCGCCCTGGTTGAATTCATGGAACAGGTCCTCGACCATGGCCTCAAAATGCTTCCCGGTATATGCGGCGAACTGCGGATGGATCGTGGTCTCAAGCACAAGATCCCCTTCCCCCCGCTCTATCTTCTCCATGGACGGGTACACGAACCGGAACCAGAAATCGAAGAGATTGTCCGAGAGAGAATATAATCCCTTCCGGCTTCTCTTTGTCTCAGTGACCGGCACGCGCCGTTTTACCAGTTGCAGGTCAATGAGAGTCGAGAGGTACTTGGTGATGATCCCCTTGTCAAGGCCGGTGTCGTTCATGATGAGCCCGATACGGTTGTTGCCCTTTGCAAGGGAGAGGAGGATGGAAAAATAATAGCGCGGCTCGTTGAGCTCCATACGGAGGACAAATTCCACGTCGCGTGCGAGGGGAGCATCAAAGGAGAGGATCTTGTGACGGATATTGTAAAACACATCCCGGCTCCGGTCAACTGCCATCAGGTAGGCCGGAGTCCCGCCAAAGACCGCATAGACCTCGACAGCCCGCGTGAGATCCCCGACATAGTCAAGAACATCGGAAAATCTCAGGCCCCGGAGCAGGATCTGCCCGGTACGCCTCCCGTACAGGGGGCTCGAATGCTCCATGGTCATCTCTTCCATCATCGCTATGCTGGACCCGGAGAGGATGAGAAACGCCTGCGAGCTGGTCAGCCGGCGATCCCAGTGATCCTGGATGATGGACGGGAGGGAGGAGTCCTCTTTTACCAGGTACGGGAATTCGTCAATCGCAATGACAAACCGGTCATCAGCTTTTCCGGCAAGGTAGGTAAAAAAGCTGTCCCAGTCGGAGAAGGAGGTTGTTGCCAGGAAGTCATCCGAGAAAAAAACTGCGAGTTCCTGCGAGAATTTTTTGAGCTGGAGATGCTTTGACTCTTCGCGGGCAAGGAGGCGTATCCCGCGGGCGGAGGTGAGGAAGTGATCGACAAGGCCGCTTTTGCCAATCCGTCGTCTTCCGTACAGGATGATGAGCTCTGCCTTACCCTGCTGGTATCTCTCACCCAGTGCAGAGAGCTCTCTCGTCCTGTTGATGAAGATACTCATGATTAGTATACTTTGAAGTATACTATTTAAACGTGATGGAAAGAATCCTGCCTGCGGCGTATGCCGTGCTGGCACGAGGGTTGCGGAACCGGAGGGATCTTCTGCCCCCGCAATAACGTCTCTCCGGACCGGCAATCCGGGGCCATATCAGCCCCCGTTTCCTCCCGCCCGGAAACGGTGGACACAAAAAAAGCACCCGCCCGTCCACCCGGCAGAAATCCTGCCCGTAACGGGCGCAAAACGGGAAACGGCCCGGTTTTACCCGGGGCAAAATCTCCCCTTTGGCGGTGTTCCGTGCGCCTGTTTTTTGGGGGTGCCCCTTTGGCCTCTGGCTGCCGGATCGGGCGACGGATGCGCGATACGGGCCCGGGCGGGGGGAGATTCGCCATCGTGGTTGTCCACCGTTATGTTCGTGCCGGGGTGGGGGAGACCCGCGGTTGGTTGTACAGGGGGGTAACCTTGGGGGAAAGGCGTGGCATCCCCGATCCTGCCATCCCCGGTTGTCACGCCAGGTTTTTTTGTGGGGATACCAGGTCCTCAAGATCCCAGACCAGGAACCCGTCACCGATGAGCCGGTCCTTGCCGGCAATCGTCCGGGCAACCAGGCAGAACTCCTCGCTCCGCTCCCCGTTGTGCCACCGGACCTCCCGCGCTTTTGTCCGGAGATCCATGAGCACCTCCCGTGCATCGGAAAGAGAAAGGTCCTGCCACTTGCATTCGCAGAATACCGCGTGCCGGTGCTCATCGTCAAGCGCAACACAGTCAATCTCCGTCTCCTTATACCACCACCGCCCGATACGGGTGAAATGCCGGTCTTTCAGGATAACGCCCCGCCGGATCAGGTCCTGCACCAGCACCTCGAACAGGGCCCCGCAGTACACCGGCAGCGCCTCCATGACCCGCTGCAGCACCGCTTCGTCCCGCTGCGCCTCGATGTCGATACGGTACGGTGCGACAAACCGGAACCAGAAGTTGAGGTACGGGTCGGTGATCCGGTAATGGCGCTTCCGGAAACCGGCATGTTCCGTGACCGGGATCTCCTCCTGAAGGATATGGAGCCGTACAAGAACGCTCAGGTACTTGGACACCATGCTCTTGTCAAGTCCGGTCTCGCTGCAGATCCGGGAAAGGGTCATGCACCCCCCGGCTATCGCACGGAAGATCACAAGATAGTTGGAGGGCTCCCGGAATTCATAGTTCATCAGCAGATCCGCCTCGTTGTAGAGATACGCCCCCTTGTTCAGGAGATGCATCCGGAGATTCTCCGCAAACGAACGCGCCGGATCGAACTTGTTCAGGTAACCGGGGATACCGCCCAGCACACACCAGGTCATCACCAGTTCTTCGGGACGGTACGGAAGAAAATGACCGATCTCCTCAAACGGCAGCGGCTCCACCTGCCACTGGCCGGTCCTCCTGCCGTACAGGGGACTGGCATAGCCAAGCACCGCAGACTCCATCGTACTGATGGACGAGCCGGAGAGAATGAGAAGCACGTTTTTGTCCTGTAAGACCTGGTCCCAGATGACCTGGAACAGGGAGGGAATCGCCGGGTTGCGATCGATGAGGTACGGGAATTCATCGATAACGAGAACGGTTTTTTTTGTTCTCGTACGGTCAGCAAACCCGGTATGATGGACAAATGCAGAGAAGAGTTCCGGCCATCCGGCGAACCGGCCCCGTTCGAACAGGGGATCCTTCAGGTACTCCCCCATGGACCGGGCAAGCGCCCGGATATTCTGGAGATCTCCCTCCTGGCTTGCCAGAAAATAAAATCCTGGTTTATTCTCCATAAACGAGACCAGGAGCGTGGTCTTGCCAACCCTGCGCCTTCCCGAGATGACGAGAAACCCGGACGGTCCGGATCGGTACTGGTCTTCCAGGAACCGGAGCTCGGCTGTGCGGTCAACCAGTTTTGGTTGAGACATAAGTAGTATACTTTACTCTCAACAAAATAAATCTATCTCCGGAACCGGCCAGCCGCCCCGGATATCCGAAAACGACCCGGCAGCAGAGATATCCAGGGCGAATCGGGCGAGAGCTTCCGGTCCTGCCCGGCCCCTGTTCACGTTCCGGGTGTTCGGCCGCGGGCGTTTTCTGGCGGCAGCCGTTCATCGCAAACGGGGGTTTTGGGGGCAGTTTGCCCCCATCATCTGTTTTTTATGATTTTCATGGGAAACAGACCTGATTCCGAAGGGCCACAAGCATACAAAATGAAAATGTCCGGGGCATTTTCATATTAAATCCTGTCCCGGCACAGCGACGCCTCCCCCCCGCTCTCATTTTGTTCTTCCCCGGGAGGATCGCAGCAGGATGCGATGAGAGGCCAATTTATCGTACTACGTCGTCATCACCGGCATGGCATCAGCGTCGCCCCCCCCTCCTGCCGACGGAGCTGAACACCGGCCCGGGACGGGGGGCCCGGCACGCCGGAGATTGTAATGTTGGGGGGGGTGCCTGTGTCCACCCGTTTTCTTAGATTTCTAAGAGGGGGTTTTTGGCAGGTTGTCTGGCGGGGAGAATGTCCCTTCGGGGATGGGTGAACAGATCGCGAACCTTGCGGACAGGCAGTGCATCCTAAAAAAAAAACGGGCTGGACGGGAAGTTCACGGCCGAATCTTTTAAAAATTGATGAAACCGGCAGCACATGCAATCCGGGCAGAAGGTTTATCGTGTCCGTCGCACAAGTTGTACAAATTGAGAATTCAATTTACAATTTGTACAGCACTACAGGTGAAAACATGATCAGGAGGGATGCAGAGCAGACATTACAGGACCTTGCCGCCGGCTTCCCTGCCGTCTCGGTCATCGGCCCGCGGCAGTCGGGCAAGACCACGCTTGTCCGGGCGGTCTTCCCGGACAAACCCTACGTCCTGCTCGAAGACCCGGACACCCGGGCCTTTGCAGAGGAAGACCCGCGGAGTTTCCTTGCACAGTTCGAAACAACCGGTGCAGTTCTCGATGAAGTCCAGCGCGTCCCGCATCTCTTCTCGTACCTGCAGGGGATCATGGACCGGACCGGAGAACCGGGGCAGTTTATCCTGACCGGCTCCCAGAACTTCCTCTTCATGGAGAATATCACCCAGTCGCTTGCCGGCCGGGTCGGGATTATCCGGCTCCTGCCGCTCTCCTTAAAAGAGCTGGCCCGTGCAAAAATTGCCCGGTCGCGGTACGAGGAGTTCCTGTATGCAGGGTTCTGGCCGCGACTCTATACCACCGGTTCGCTGCGTCCTTGTGATTTTTACTCTGCATATATCCAGACCTACCTTGAGCGCGACCTTCGCCAGCTCAAACAGGTGCACAACCTCTCGGTATTCCAGACATTCATGAAGATGTGCGCGTACCGGTGCGGCCAGCTGGTGAATTACTCCTCCCTTGCCCACGACTGCGGGATCACCCATAATACCGTAAAAGAATGGCTCTCGCTTCTGGAAACATCGTCGATTATTATTCTCATCAGGCCCCACCACAACAACCTTGGCAAACGCCTGGTGAAGATGCCAAAGATAATCTTCACCGATCCGGGTCTTGCAGCCCACCTTGCAGGGATTCGGGATCCGGATGATCTGGCCTATCATCCGCTCAAAGGGGGGCTGTTCGAATCGCTCGTTATCACAGAACTCCTCAAGGCGCGGTTCAACAGCGCAAAAGAAAATAACCTGTATTTCTGGCGGGACAATCACGGCCACGAGATTGACTGTATCATCGAGGCAGGTTCAGGGAACCTTGTTCCCGTGGAAATTAAGTCCGGTCGGACGTTTGGCAATGATCTCTTTGATGGTATTACCTACTGGAACTCGCTCACGCAGAATCCGCCGGACCGGTCGTTTCTTGTCTATGGCGGGGCCCCGTCCCAGCAGCGCAAAGCGGGCAGGCTTGTCAGCTGGTCAGAGTTAGAGCCGGTCATGAAATTTTTGTAAAAAAAAAGTGCTCTTCCGCTACTTCCGCATCACGGCAAACAGCGCGATGCCGAGCGCAACCGCGCCGGCGACAATGACCGGGTCAACCGGGAGGCCGGGCAGACCGCCAGCCGATTGGGTTGTCTGGACCGGCTCTGCCTGCGCGAACGAGGCGATCTTCGGGTTGGTGGTCTCTTTGACAAGCGGCGTTGCGGTCGTCAGCTCCACGGACGTGCCTTTCACGGTCGGCACGATGGTGCTCTCGGGCTTGTAGGCCATCAGGGCGTACGTGCCGGCTTTTGAGATCGTGATGTCGATGGTGCCGGAGCCGGACCTGCAGGGCACGGTCGTCCATTCACTGCCGGACCGCTCTGCAATAAAATAGGCATAGGTGTTGGCAGTCGCCGGGGTCACAAAGGAGAGCGTGGCAGCGGGGCTGAAGGTCAGGGTATCGGGAGCAACGGCATAGGCCTTGCCGATCATGAGCCAGTCAGCGGGAACGGACGGCTGGCCCACCATCATCACCGCGGCATAATCCACGTCGTACGTCTTCAGGCTCACCTGGCGGTCCGCGGAACGGAAGACGGTCTCCTGTGGCCCGGCCGTGGTCTGGACCTCGATACTGTACGCGGTCTCCGTGGCCTCAGGTGCCGTTGTCACGGCAGTGGTCGTGCCGGTCGTCGTGCCGGTTCCGGTTGTGGTCGCTGTCGTGGTCGCTGTTGTTGCGGTTGCCGTGGGTGTCGCGGTCGTGGTGGCTGTTGTAACCACCGGAACCCCGGATCCGAGGGTGATGATCTTGGTCGGCATCGCCTGGCTCCCGTCCACGTAGGCCGTGATCCGGACCTCGCCATTATCCATACCGCCGACATTGAAGGTGATCGCCGAGGACGCAGCATTCGCCGGGTCCTGTTTTGTTCCATACAGGTTCATCTGGGTCTCGAGGAGCCTGGTGCCGGGCCGGATCGTGCCTTCGAGTTTCAGGAAATCATACAGGCCCTTTTTGACGGTGTACGCCTCGGAGATGGTGAAGTCCCCGTTCGCATCGGCATCGTCGCCCATGCTGTAGGACTTGTCGCCCTTGGGTTTGACAGAGAACTCGGTATAACTGGTCCCGTGGGTGGTGGCCGAGACCGTGCCGCTGGTCAGGGAGAACGGCATATTGAAATTATTGGTCTGGAAACTTGAGTAACTGTTCGGCACCACGACAAACGTACCATCGATATTGAGCGAGAATGTCTGGCCATTGTTCAGGCCACTGATACTCACGGTGATGAGCCCGCCTTTCTGGACCACATCCGGGCTGACCGAGATTGTTGCGGCAGCGGCGGGGGCGGCAACAAGAATGAGGAGCAGGAGGGATGCGATTATTGCAGAATAAAAAGATCCTCTCATAATGAACATACTATGGTGTACACTGCTGAAAAGATTAAATAATTGTCATACCATCAAACCGCTGAACCGTCAGGAGAGGTGATGGGTTTTTTTTCTCCCTCTTCGTGATCCCGCTTTCTCCCCCCCTCCGAAAAAAAAATCCGGGGAACTGATGGATTTTTTTTAGCCTGGAAAAGTACGATTTCAGGTATAAGAAAAACTGTTTCACCCAATGCTTTTGGCGGAAAACAATTGTCATGGCAGCAAAATGATCGAAACGGTCTGCAACCGCAGGAAAGAGCGCGCAGGAAAAACCGGTTTTGGGCACCAGAATCGTGGTGTCCCGGAACCAACCAGGATTTTTTTTTAAAAATTGCGGGAGAAGAAGAAAATATCGTCCCCCGTCCAGTTAATTTTTTTTATTTATCTCGTGGCATGGGCAAAAATTCCGTCGCACGTGCCTACAAAATAATGTCGAATAATTTATTAGAGAGTGCGGTATAATTAGTATCACCGTTATCCTATCGATACCGGGGGTTTTTAAAAATGGCGAAAACAACGTACGGCATAATCACGTTATGTCTTATCCTGCTCCTGGTGCTCATTGCATGTGTGGCACCGGTCTCTGCAGTAACGGTCACGGTTGACCTCGACAAGACGTACAAGTTCAATCTTGCGAACCTGTCGACCCTGAAGACCTCCGACCTTGGCGATCCCGCGGTCTCAACCGTTGAGTTCCTCTCAACAGAAGGAGACAACTCGGATGTCCAGGTCATTGCCCAGCCGAAGATCAACAACATCCGGCGCATCTTTACCTCAACAACCGGCACTTTTAAAGGGAACACCCTTACGGTTGTCGGGGATCCGGACTCAACCATTCCCTATGACAGCCAGAAGTCCACCTACCGGATTTATACCAAGTACACGGTCCCGACATTCAAAGTGACCGTACCCGGCCAGACCGGCAACCCGGTTGTCCTCAAGTACAATGAGAGCTGGGAAGCAGGAGACACCTCGAGCGTTGCGTCGATTGTCCATTCGTCCGATGTCCGGTACCTGTACAAGGTGGATGGAATCCTCTATGAAGACGGGAATGGGTATTATGCCTCTCCCAACACCTGGGACTACAAACAGAGTAACCTTACCTACACGCTCAACAAAAACGCTCTTTCCCTCAACCCGTTCACCGCAACTGCAAGCAGGTCAAAGACCGTGGCAAACAACCCCGCACGGCAGGTAAAGACCGGCAAGTACTATGCAGGTGCCCTTGCCCATAATGAGGCAACGACCACCACGACCATCTATGCCCTCGCACCGGTCATTGTCCTGCAGGAACCAACCCCCATCATCTGGACGGATGACACCGGATCGCGCCTCCTGCCCATGACCTACACCAAGGGCCAGAGCGGCGACGTCAGCCTCTCGTTTGGCGGCACGAACCATGCAGCCCCCACGAATATCGGGTATGTGTTTGTCAATTCCGACTCAAGCTACGAGATGAATGTCTCCATCGACACCGCAAAACTTGCAGAGAACGCAAACGACCGGTGGGACAGCCTCGCCTCCAATTCCCCGGTTATCGAGATATTATACAAATCCATCAAGGAAGACATGGGTGACGCCTACACCTACAACCTTACCGCAACCGGCAAGAAGACACCCCCGAGCGCCAATGACTACTCCCGTATCGCCATCACCCCCGGCTATGGTATCTCCGCCAAGCAGTCCGGCACCTCGATCCCAATCCCGGCTGCCAACTTCAGCTCGCTCAACGATGGCACGTATTACGTGTACCTGATGGGGACTGACAGCGACAATAACGTCGTCGCACTCTCGCAGGGGCAGGTCACCGTCAAGAGCGGTGCTACCCCGACCAACCCGCCGGTCTTCACGTCCATTGCACCCGTCACCGGCTACCGGAACTCAACTGTTGATTTCACAATCACCGGCAGCAACTTCCCCACCGCCTTCGGCACGAGTGGCGTTGTCGTGAATATGACCCGGGTCAAGCAGAAAACCATCACATCGACCATCACTTCCGTAACCGCGACCAAGATCACCGGGACGTTCGCCATCCCGAAGGATGCCGACATCACCAGTAAGTGGAATGTCGAGCTGATCACCCAGGACTTTGGCAAGAACATCAAGGAGAACGCCTTCACCATCATGGCCGTGCCGACACCCACGATTGGTGCCGTGACCCCGGCAACGGCAAGCACGAACAGCACGTTCGACTTCACCGTCACAGGTACAAACTTCCAGACCGGAACCGGGTACACAAGGGTGAACCTGTCGACCTTCCAGGGCCCGGTGTACGTAACGAACGAGGCCAACACGACGATAACTTCCGTCACCGCCACGAAGATCACCGGTACTATGACCATTGGCAAGGATGTCCCTGCCGGTGCATGGAACATGACCGTCACGACGCTTGACGGCAAGACGAGTGCAGTCAAGGCAAAGGCCATCACGTTTTCCGCAGCAAAGACGCCGACCCTTGGTGCCGTGACCCCTGCCAAGGCCAGCGCGAACAGCACCGTTGATTTCACCATCACGGGCACGAACTTCCAGGAAGGGGTCGGCATGACCCGGGTCATCTTCACGGGCGCCGGGCCGTACGTGAACGAGGCCAACACGACCATAACATCCGTTACACCGACAAAGATCACCGGTACAATGACAATCCGCGCTGATGCCCCGGTTGGAGCCTGGAGCCTGCTTGTCACGACCGCAGACGGCGGCGCATCTACGGTCAAGACCGCTGCCATGACCATCGCCCTGCTCACTGCCCCCACGGTCACAACCGTCACCCCGACCACCCCCTGGTACCAGAACTCCACGGTCGCGTTCACCATCAAGGGAGCCAACTTCAAGAACGGCCAGACAACGGTCATCCTCCAGAACAAGACAACAACTCTCCCGCTGAACACCTCGTGGATCACGTCCGTTACGCCGACCCAGATCGACGGGTATATCACCATTCCGCACAATGCCCCGATCGGCAACCTCTACGACGCCAACATCGCAACGGTCGACAGCGGGGCAAATGTCATCAAGACGGGTGCATTCAAGGTCATGGCCTACCCGGGACCTACGGTCACGGCAATGACCCCGAACTCCGGTGCCAAGAACACGACCATTGCCTTCACCCTGACCGGGACGAACTTCCAGACCGCGGCCGGCAAGACCCGCCTGCGGGTCTATGAAGATGTGATGGACACGGAGATTCCGGCAACCATCACGAGTATTGAGGAGAAGAAGATCACCGGTACCGTCACCATCCCCAATGGGGCAAATGCAGGCTCGTACCTTGCCGAAGTGACCACGGTTGACGGCGGCACGGCAACGAAGGCCGGTGTCTTCAGGGTTGGTTTCTCGGGAATTCCGACCATTACCTCCCTTGCTCCGTCAAGTGGGCTGAGGAACGAGACGGTGGAGTTCACCATCAACGGCAAGGACTTCCAGCCTGACAAGACCACGGTCAAGTTCAAGAACCAGACCGATGGTTCGGTTCTGCCCGGGACGCTGAACATCAACAGCGTTACGGCAACCAAGATTATGGGTAATGTAACTATCGGCAACACGGCACCAACCGGGTTCTACCGCCTTGACATCTCCACCCTTGATGGCGGGAATGTCAACAAGGTCAACGCGTTCAAGGTCGATGCCGTCTCCGCACCGACTATCGGTGCACTGACACCGACCTCGGGCACCAAGAACAGCACTGTTGCCTTCACCCTCACCGGAAAGAACTTCCTGCCGGGTGGAAAGACCACAGTAAGCGTCATCGATGACACCTCCGGCACCACGTTTGCGACAAACATCGTCAGCATAACGTCCACCAAGATCATCGGTAACTTCGTAATCGGCGGGGCCGTCCCCNNCCCCGCCGGCAAATACCGGCTCGAGGTCAAGACCACCGATGGCGGAACCGTCAACAAGTACGATGCCTTCACGGTCACGGCAGCACAACTCCCGATGATCACCTCGATCAACCCCACCAGCGGGTTCCAGAACAGCACGGTCCCGTTCGTCCTCAAGGGCAAGTACTTCATTGACGGTGCAACAACCGTGCGCATCCGGATGACCGGTCAGAACCCGATACAGGCTGCGCTGACCAGCGTCAACGAGACGATGGTCCTTGGCAGCTTCGACATTCCCTACAATGCACCGGCAGCAGCCTACCGTCTCGATGTCTTCACGCTCGATGGCGGGGTCAACAGCAAGATGGCAGGCTTCACGGTCAAGACCAACACCAAGCCGACCATCGGGACGCTCTCGCCCACAACCGCGTACCGGAACACGACCGTTGCCTTCACGCTGAAAGGCAAGGACTTCGACCCCGCAGGAACAACGGTCCGGTTCCTGAACCAGAGCACCGGCGCGGCTGCTGATGCGACCACGATCAACCCAACCATCTACAGCATATCGTCGACTGAGATTGTTGGCAGCATGACCGTTCCGGCCAATGCACGCCTCAACCTCTGGAAGGCCAATGTCAGCACGGCCAATGGCGGGTATTCGGATAAGGCGGGTGCCCTGACGGTCAAGACCCTGCCGGCCCCGACCATCAGCACATATGCGCCGTCGGTTGGCGAAGCAGGTACGGATGTCGCATTCACCATCACGGGTAAGGACTTCCTGCCAAAGGCCGGTACCAACGTAACGTTCATTAGCGGTGTCAACCGGCACTATGCAAAGGTCCAGTCCATCAGTTCCACCAACCTGAACGGGTACGTCACCATCCCGGCAGGCCAGCTGGGCGACTGGAACATCTGGGTCATCACCGTTGACGGCGGCGCAACCTACAAGGCCAAGGTCCTCAACACCCAGTAAAATTTTTTAACTTTTCTTTTTTTTTTAATTATACGAGGGAGCGGATGCGCTCACTGGCAGTTTAATGCCGCAGGGGTGGTGCGGTGTCCCGCACCGGGCGTAAGGTTCTTATTCCTTTGGTAAAGATCGCCGTCATCGCATCACGCCGGAAGCACACAAACCCCCAAATACGAGGACAAACAACCTTCACTGGATCATGGAGCAGACCAAAGACCCGGTTGAGACACTCATCGAGGCCTTTGCTCCCCATAAATTCCCTCCGGATCTCCTGGCCTGCTACCTCTGGCTTGCCTGCACGGTTCTCTCGATCTACCTGCCGGTGGTAAACGAGACCTTCCTTCGGGTCATCCTCGGCGTCCCGCTCATCCTCTTTCTCCCGGGCTATGCCCTGATCGCCGCACTCTTCCCGAAAAGGAGCGACCTTGACGGGATCGAACGCATCGCCCTCTCGTTTGGCCTCTCCATCGCCGTCGTCCCCCTTATCGGCCTTGCCCTCAACTACACCCCGTGGGGGATCCGGCTGGACCCCATCGTGATCTGCCTTTCCCTCTTCACGGTTGCCATGTGCCTGGCCGCCCAGTACCGCAGGGCAGCACTCCCCCCAAACGAGCAGTTTACCGTTCCGTTCGCCGGGATACGGGCCGGCATCATCCAGGAGTTCTTCCCAAAAGATGCTCCACGGACCGACCGTATCCTCTCCATCATCCTGCTCATCGCCATCATTGCTGCGGTTGCCACAACCGTCTTTGTCATCGTGGTGCCAAAAGAGGGCGAGAAGTTCACCGAGTTCTTCATCCTTGGGGAGAAGCAGAAGGCCGCCGATTACCCGACCCGGCTCGCAACCGGCCAGACCGGTTCGCTCTTCATCGGTATTGGCAACCATGAATACCGCCCGGTCAACTACACGGTCGAGACCTGGCTCATGACGATGACCTTTAACGAGAAGACGAATACTTCATCCGTGCAGGCAATGGACCTGCTCGACCGGTTCACGGTTCCAATTGCCCATAACGAGACCGTGATAACGCCATACCATTTCACCGCACAAAAGGCCTCATACAACCGGATCGAGTTTCTGCTCTTTGCTGATCCGGTCCCCGGGGCGGGTGTGACCGGTATGGACCGGATCAATGCAAGTTACCGGGACCTGCACCTCTGGCTGACCATCCGTTCAGGCAGATGACCCGGGCAAAAGGAGCGAGAAGACCAGCGTGACCGATGCGCCCGTTGCATCGGGGCTGCAGTGCTCCAGCCGGACGACCTGTCCGGTCCCTTCGGTGATAAGGCATGCAAAAAGGCTGCACACCGGGCAGGGGCTGACAAGACAGCACCGGGGAGACTCTCCCTGCACCGCCCGGCACCCGTCGATTAACCGGTACCCCTCCATCCGGACCGTAATGGTGGTCCCGCTCACCTCCACGCTCATCCGGTCTGCAGTTTCCATCAGCTCGACACCGGCCTCCCGGATAAGGTCCGGGAGGGCAGACGCGTCAGCGGGCACCACGAGCCCATGGCTGGCCCGCAACTCTTGGATGAGAGGTGCCGACGAAGGCATGACCAGAAGCCCGGCTGGTCCCGGGGGGATCACAAACGAGTCCCCATGGATCGATGCATCGTCACCATCGAACGGGGCAACCGGGTTGAACTGCATAATCCGCCCGTTCCGGCTCTTGGCCGGGGGGAGGAAATGGGCATTTTCCGAAATCCCGAGATCTGCGCAGATCCGGCTCAGGCTGATGGCGCCCTGTACGGGAAGCAGGCTGATGAGACGGGTATTTACCGGTTCGGGACCTGACAAGGCGGCAAGAAAGATCCCGGTAACCATGCAGGAGACCCCGGCAATCACGAGTGCCGCACTGGTTAAGCCTTTCTCAGGAGTAATCACCGCGACAAGGATGAGGACAACCGCAGCACCCAACAGGACAAGAGCGGCCCGGTAGAACGGGTTCAGGGCAGGGATCTTCATGCAGCACCCCCGCAATAGTGCTTCCGGAACCGGTATTTCCGGACTGCTATTGCGGCAAGGATAAGGAATGCGGCAGAGCAGACGACCATGAGAGGGACCGGCACATGGTTCTGTGAATCGATAAACAGGGTGACTCCGACCGTGGCACAGGCCGCGATTGCAAGGCTTTTGGCGCTTGCACGGGTCAGGCGGATATCCATGACAGAAGCAATGATCAGGGCGATCATCCACGCCGCAGCAAGCCCGCCCCAGACTGACGCAGCACTGAAGACGGCGACGAGCAGGGTACCGGCAAGGGCCAGGTACACGGCACGGTCATCCCATGAACGGGTTACCAGGAATACGGTAATGAAGAGGACCGTGAGAAGGAGGGCAGCATACGCTGCCGGGGATGGATAGAGCTGGGAGAAGAGGAGGATAACTGCTGCCAGCAGGCCGTTTAATAAAAATCCGGTGTTGACAGCATTCATGCAAATGCCTCCAGTGAATCGACCCGGAACCCGGTCTGCGAAGACCCTGACCATACCGGATCCTTTCGCGAGGGCACCCTGAGGTTAACCTGAACCTTCATCGCCCGTGCCTGGCGGACCAGCTGCCGCAGGTGGCTGATATCCCCGCATCCGAGCGAGAAGACATACATCTCATCGGCGGTCATCTGGCCGATGGTCCTGATGATCTGGCCGGTGAACGTCAGGACCCGCTGCTCCGAAAGCCCGGCCTGGTACTCTCTTCGCAGGTGCAGGAGAAATTTAGTCACGGCATCTCCCGTCTCATCTGGCTCAAGCCCGTCGATTGTGCGTATCCTCGCACGGAGATCAGAGCGATCGGATGTGCGGTAAAGGTGCACGGGCCGGTCCACCGGGTGCATCCACCGCCGAAGCGCGGTCATACAGCGCAGAAGATCCTTCTCCTCTTCGATGAACGAGATAATATTGGGCCCGGAGATGATGAGGATCGAGACGTGCTGGTACGTCCTGACCGAGTATTCACAGAGGCCGGCCACGGCTGCCACCATATGCTCGAAATCGGCAGGAGAGAAGGTATCCTTGCGCCCGGGGAGGTCGATGATGATGAGGGGGGGAAGCGTCATCATGCCGGCATATTCCCGGACATAGATCCGGTCATGCTTGGCGGTCTGCTTCCAGTCGATCTTCCGCATATCGTCCCCGGCATAATACTCCCGCAGCGCCCGGATGCCAAAGCCCGAGAGCACGCTCATCTTCTCGATCTCGCGGGTCTCTGCCGTGATGCGCTGCGGGCCGCTCTCAAAGAGCCCGGTGGGCTGGACCAACAGGGAAGGTCCCGAGAATGGTGGCGCGGAGAGGATCATCTCCGTCTCAAAGAACCGGTCCCGGAGGGTGAGGACAATGCCGGAGAACGGGTATTCACCATGCACCAGGGGTGTGACGCGGTAGGTCATCTTCTGCGTGCCGGGAAATGCAGCCTGCTCAGCCGTCACCGAGGTGATGCCGTCCTGTATGGCTAGCGTTGAGGGGAGGCTCTCCTGTATGGTTACGGTCATACCGGGCGGCACCGTTACCGTGACGCTCGTCGTCACCTGGACGGTTGTTCCCTTCCGTACCTGCGTGCGTTCCGGCACGCGCTCAACAAAAACCGAGATGACCGCCTCCCGCACCTTCTGCTCAAAGATGATGACGGCCCCGACCAGTGCAGAGAGGAGCAGGGATGCGACCAGCAGGGTGGCCATGTCGTCAAGGACAAGCGACCAGGCAAAGAGCAGGATGGCGAGGAGTGCCAGGATTCGGGTGCACTGCATCAGCCTCACGTGTCACGGCACCTCGACCCTGGAGAGGATATCGTCGAGCACTGCTGCCGGGCTCAGACCCTCGACCTCCGCCTCACGGGTCAGGATGAGCCGGTGGGCGAGCACAGCCTTGGTGATCTGCTTGATGTCGTCGGGGATGACATAGGTCCGGTTGTCGAGCGCAGCCACGCCCTTGCCGCCACGGACCAGCGCAATCGATGCCCGGGTGGAGGCGCCAAGCTGCACGTCCGGGTGGCTGCGGGTTGCCATGACAAGGTTACGGATGTAGGCAAGGACCGGCTCCCCGATGGTGACCCCGCCGACAACCCCGATGTGGTGGCGGATGAGGTCCGGCGAGAGGAGGGGGGAGAGCGTCTTTGCGTACAGGTCCCAGTCGAGGCGGCCGGCACTGGCGCGCCGGATGATATCGAGTTCATCGGAGTTATTCAGGTACGACGAACTGATGTTGAACATGAACCGGTCGCGCTGCGCCTCGATCAAGGGGAATGTCCCCTCGAACTCGTACGGGTTCTGGGTTGCAATGACAAAGAAGGGAGAGGGAAGTGCAAGGGTCGTCCCGTCAATGGTTGCCTGCCGCTCGCTCATGGCTTCGATAAACGCGCTCTGGGATTTCGGGTTCACGCGATTGATCTCGTCGGCAAGAAGGATGTTGGTGAAGACCGGCCCCTTGTTCAAGATGAACTCTTTCTTCTCCTGGTTGTAGATGCGCACGCCAATCATATCTGCCGGTTGCAGATCGATTGCGCCCTGGATACGGTTGAAACTGCAGCCCGCGATTACGGCCATGGACTTTGCGATCGTGGTCTTTGCCGTGCCCGGCACCCCTTCGATGAGGATATGCCCTTCGGCGAGCATGGCGATCATGATCAGGTCGATGAGCTGCATGTTGCCGACAACAAATTCTGCCAGTTTCCGGTTGATTGCACGGTAGGTCTCAGAGAGTTCGGCAATCTCTTTTGTCTGCACTTCAGGGTCCATGGGGCACCTTATACCATCTTCCTTCTCCATACCACGGCAACAGCAAGCACCAGCAGGGTGAGGAAGAGGACGTTAACAGGTATTGTTGTTCTTATCAGATGAAGTATTTCGCTCATGCCTTCAGTATCCCGTGTCCGGGAGTTCATCTGGTCGACAAGCACGGTCCGGTTGGAGCGGATCAGATCCTGTATGCACGCGAGGTTGTCTCCCGGCTGGTCGGGTTCGAGCATCGTGTTGATGAAGATACTGGGGTCCGATATAACGATGATCCTGCCCCGGCTGATATCCTCCTGTGCGATAACGGTGTACTGTCCCATCGCTTCCGGGGCACGGAGCCTGCGGTCCCCGTCAAGGTCCACCCAGCTCAGCACCGAGGTTGTCATCACGGCATCGCCACCCTCAACCGCGGCCGGGCGGTTGGTTATGAGCGTGTTGCAGTGGGAAAAGAGGGTGCTGTTACCTCTCCTGTACACAACGACGGTGTACGGGTCGGCATACTGCCGGTCGACACTCGAGAGGTTCCCGCGGGTGATGGTGATCCGGCTCCCGATCTGCTTTAAGATCGCACTGCCTGTCCCGAAATCATCTGCAAGCAGAAGGGTGTTGCCCTTGTCCAGGAACTTCTGGTATGCCGTGATCTCCTCATCGTCCGGCATGCGGTACGGTGCAAGGATGAGCAGGAGTGCCTCACCGCGGTACGGTTCAAGCTGGGTGCTTTTAGTAACCATGACGGTATGGTGGCGGTCAAGTCCGGAGAAGAACTGCGAAGTACCGTTCCAGTTGGTGTTGTACTGCGAGAACTCCAGATTGTTCGTGGAGAGGTGGGCGGTCAGGATAAGGGCGGATATGAGGAGGACGAGCCCGGCTGCAGCAAAGGCGTATCTAATGTTCCTCACCCCGCATACGCGCATCGGTGCGCTCCATGGATGCCTCGAACTCTTCCCTGATAGGTTCCGTGTCGCAACCCCCGTACCGGATGCGCTCGTAGGCCGAGACGAGCCGGGAGAACGCACTGCAGTACGGGCGTTTTTTGCAGGACTGTGCCATCTCCCGCGGGGTCAGCACGCGGTGCCGGGCTATCCGGTGGTCGCGGGCAAGGCGGGAGGCAAGGTCGCTGTATGCCGTATGGCACGCTGCATCAAGCCCCTCCACGGTAAGGATTGCCGCATACCGTTCGGCAAGAGCGCTCTCCGCTGCCGCACCCGCACCTGCCGGCAAGGCCGGTCCATGGAGGTCAGGCAGCGCCCCCTCATCTTCCTCCGGTTCAGGCGCCTGGGTTCCCGCAGGACCGGCTGCTGGAGGAGCGGCTCCGGCCGGGGCCCGACGGGAATACCAGAGAGCGCCAGCACCGGAGAGGCCAAGGACGATGAAGACGATGACCAGCACGAAGATGCTGTTGTCGATGTAAATGACGGTGGAGATAGCGGCAGGTGGGACGATGACGGTCTGCACTTCGCTCTCCGAGGGGTTGACGGGATAGCCGGTGCCGGTGAACCGCGCCTGCACCGTGTGCACGCCCGCCGGAAGGGTGATGGTCTCTTTAAACTCGCCGGCTGATCCGGTTGTTGCCATTTTTACCTTTTTCCCGTCCAGGACCAGTTCGACCGGGGCATGCCTGACCGGTTTACCGGAGGTCACCGTGCCGGTACAGGTCACATTGCCGGGAACCTTTGATGTCGTGACCTTCAGGGCCGTGACCGAATCAATGGGGATAACGGTCAGGATGCGCTGGTCGGAACGGGTAGTGCCGGACTCTGCATGCAGGATGTGGGTCCCCGGTGTCACCCGGCCGAGGGGGAATTCCAGGGTATAACTCCCGGTCGTATCGGTCGTAACCTTGCCGATAGCGGTCTCATCGAGATACAGCGTAACCGGCTTATCCGGGGTGCTTGCTATCCGGTACCCGTACTGGGAGAAAAAGTACCCGAAACACCGGATTGTATCGCCGTACCGGACTGAATCCGGGTAGATGAGCAGGGAGAGCTGGGAGGAGCGGCGGATCGGGATATCCTCCAGCTGCTGCCGCGGTTTTGTGCTGCTGACCTCCACGGCGTATTCCCGGAACTCCCGGATGCTCTCCTCCCCGCTGCTGGTGTCAAGACCCGTCTCTTTTCCGATGGTGACCGATGTCTGCGCTTCGGTATTGTACTGTTCGGAGAGGCTGTTGATCTTTGTTTTGAGCGCATCGCCCTGCAACCGGATCGTGCTGAGCATGGTCGGGTTGTTCTCGTTCCGGTACTGGATCTCAAGGCTTGCAAGCTGGTCGAGCGTGACGGAGGTGTTGAGCAACTCCGAGAGGATCTTCTCCTGGTTCTTCTGGCTCTCAGAAAACTCCTTGATCTCACTCTCGGTCATATCCAGTTTCAGGACAAGGTTGTCAAACGACCGTCGTGTCTTGGCAAATGCTTCAAGATCCCGTTTTGCCCCCTCGACATCGCCGGCGCGTATGTTCAGGACGATCGGGCCGGAATAATCGAGGAGGTCCTGCATCAACGGCAGCACATCGGTTGTGCTGTTGAGTTCCTGGGCTTTGAGGGCATTGGTGTTGACGTGATGCTGGGAGGGGAAGCGATCTGTATCAAGGGAATAAAGGAGCGGGCCGGAGAGGGAAATTGCAAGTACTGCAAGAGCCGCAAGCACCAGCAGGGCAAGGACTCCGTACCGGACGCCGGACTTCATTTTGCGAGGATCTCCATCACTTTCATCGTCACGATCCCCCCGAAAATCAAAATGCCTGCTGCGGTTACATATTTGATATTCCTGATATAGGGAGGCAGGGAGAACCGGGTGTCCATGAGTTCAACGACCACGAGAACCCCGATAAGCCAGAGGACAAAGAAGATTTCAAGGTCGATGCGAAAGGCAAGCAGCATAAAGGTGCTGATGATAATAAGCCAGATGAACAAAACGATTGCCGCAAGCACCTTCTTTTTCATCTGATTCGTATAGGAGTATGACAGCCGGGCTATACGTAGTTTTCTTCTCCCTGAACCGGCAGGAAAAGCCGGTTATGCTGCGTGAAAAAAATTACCTGTCCCCCCAGGGGAACCAGCAGTCCTCCCAAGCCCCCAAAAGACCGGGATTGTGCCTGTGGGCGATCAGGGTTTCTTCATCTTGATGCTGAGGGTGATGTTCCCATACTGCCCGGCGAGGTCGAAGGCGATCTTACCGGTATTGGGCACGATAAACTGCCGGTCGTACTGCAGGCCGTAGGTCCTGCCCACCCCTTCCTGTGCGAGGAGATCTCCGGTCTCATTGTTGATCACCTTGAGTTCAAACCACGATTGCTCGTATGGCCGATCAATGGATACGTTGAGGTGATACATGGTCTTCCCCATCTTGTAATCGATGGGCTTGATGTCCGAGATATTGTCCGGAATAAAATGAAAGTCCACGAGAAGCGGGGGGTTGACGGCGCTGATAACCACCCTGGACATCTGCTCTTTTGCCTGCACATTCTTGAGCGAATATAAGGTGCTGTATCCTTCATCGGACCGTACAACGAGATTGGGCTGGATGTAGGCGCGCGGGGTAGTGACCACCGGTGAGGGAGTGATGATCTGGACGTAGGAATCCTTTGTCGGCGTGGGAGCGACCGTCTTTTTTGCCGTGGTTTTTGGGACCGCGGTGGTGGCTTTGGTGGTCACCGTTACGTTCTTTTCGGGGGCAGGGGTGCTGATGGTCTCATTGCCGGTGGTATTGGAGAACAGGGAAGTGAGAAAGTTGCCTTCTGCGCTTGCCGGAGACAGGACACTTATCGCACTGCCGATAAGGAGGAGGCAGAAGATACCGGTAACCAGCTGCAGGTTAACCCGATCCATGGTACTTATATGTATCCGGTCTTGCGCTATTTATGCAATATCCCGGTTACCTGCCCTGTCTTCACAAAAAAGGGCTGGTCGCTTCTCGTTACAATGCAGAAAACGTATAAACGTACGGTTAGATAGAATATCTGGAGATAAAAGACCATGAAACAAAACATCCAGTGGGGTATGGGAGCCTGTGCGATCATCGTTATCGCCTGTGTTCTCATCACCGGCTGCACCATTTTCCAGCCTGCGACCCCCCCGGCTCCAACCGCATCCCCGGGTACTGACACGATCCCTGAACAAACGCCAGCAAAAGAAGTCCCGCAGAGCTGCGAAGCCTACGGTGGCACGGTCTGTCCGTCCGGGCAGGTATGTGACGGGACGATGGTCAGGTCGTCCGATTCATCGCGGTGCTGCGAAGGAAAATGTGTTGTCCCGACTGGAACAAAGGCACCGGCAACAACAACAGCTGCAACAACAACAAAACCAACGGCAATAACGGCAACTACGACCGTGACCGCTGTGCCCCCCGACTACATTCCGCCGCCAACTTCCGGACCAACGCCCGGCGCGACCGAACCCGTACAGACCCCGGAGGCCCACGTGCCGATGGACTGTGCAACTTTTGGCGGCCATATCTGTCTATCTGACGAGACCTGTTCGGGCAGCCTGGTGGAATCTTCAGATTCATCCCGGTGTTGTGCCGGGACCTGCACGATGATAGCCTCGGCAACTGCAGCACCCACAAGCGTGGCGCCGGTTGTTATTCCGGGCAAGACCTGTTCGGAATTCGGCGGGAATATCTGTGTTGCACCCCAGACCTGCACCGGGAGCCTTGTTACAACCGATGACACGACTGCCTGCTGTGCCGGTGACTGTGCATAGTGCAGATGGTACGACAAAAAGGGCTCTGGTGAAACCTCATAGGTGATGATGGGGGCACTGCCCCCAATACCCCTTTTAAGATGCCTGCCGCCGACTATAAGAGAGCGCCTGTGCGGCGGCCCAGATTTCTCTTTTGTGAGCCCTGTAGAAACGAGCATAACCGCAGGTTCAAACTCAAAAGCATGAAAATCGGATACAAAATTTTAACACAACCGTCCTCGCCCGTATCCTTGCACTCCTTATGGGGGCGGCAAGGCCCCCATCGTCACGCAATGGTTCAGGGTTTTCGGAAGCGATAGTGCCCCTTATGGCCTCCATGCGGCCCTCTCTGGACGGATGAACTCTGGAGAGGCATTTCATAAAAAACAAAAATTGTGCTCTGTAGAAACGTACATGAACGGGAGTTCACACCCAAACGATGAAAATTCGAATTGCCGAAATCATTTATGATCTATATGTTAATTACACTCAGCTAATTTTCATGGGAA
>DUHF01000198.1 GCA_013331015.1 Methanoregula sp. | reverse complement strand
AACTCGCTGCTCTGTACTCCAGAACGGGTACGGCAGCTCCTCGATGATGAACCGTGGCTCTTCTTCACCCTCGACATTGCCCATGCACTGGCAGTTTCTGATGAGGAACCCGCCCGGTATATCGAGCTCTGCCATGACCGGATTGCAAATGTCCATATCAGCAAAAAAGAGGGCAGAGTCCTGCATCTCCCGCTTGACCAAAGCCCGGTAATGGCGGGCGTTATGCAAAATTTACGGGATGCTGGGTATACCGGCCCCCTGACTCTTGAGATTGACGACCTCAATATCTTCCCGCCTCCCTCTGCGGACGAGAAGGTTGCCATTCTCGCACGCGACCGCGCCTTCATGGTGGAATGCATGGATCAGGCGCTGGTTTTATAAAATATGTTCCCGAATATACTGGTACACTTTCAGGTGAACCTGTTTATCGTGCACCCGCACGTTGTGAATCACAATGATGGAATACGCTCTTAACATCTTCCTCTTCATAATCTGTATCATCTTCTCTGCCTTCTTCTCCGCCTCTGAGGTTGCCCTCATCTCGATGACCCGGGCAAAGGTGAGGACGCTGGTCAATGAAGACCGGCCTGGTTCAGCAGCTCTTGCACTGCTCAAGGAATCGCCCGAGCGTCTCCTCATCACGATCCTTATCGGCAACAATATCTTCAATGTTGCCGCAGCATCGCTTGCAACCGCAATTGCCATACGGCTCTTTGGGGATATCGGTGTGGGTATCGCCACGGGTTTTGTCGTGCTCGTCCTTCTCTTCTTTGGCGAGATCGGCCCCAAGATCTATGCAGCACGGGCAACTGACAGTTTTGCGCTGACGATTGCTCCGGTTATCCTTGCCCTCTCCCGCCTGTTCACCCCGGTTATCTGGATCATCATATCGGTAAACCCCAAGTTCGGAAGCGGCAGGGACTCGTCTGAACCGGCCGTGACCGAGGAAGAGATCAAGGAATGGATCGATGTGGGGAAGGAAGAGGGGACGATCGAGCAGGACGAGCAGGACATGCTCTACTCGGTGCTTGAGTTCGGGGACACCACCGCCCGCGAGATCATGACCCCCCGGGTTGACGTCATCCTTATTGAGGATACCAACAGTTTCGAGGAAGCGATACGCATCTTCAATGAGACTGGTTTCTCCCGCATCCCGGTCTTTCACGACCGTATTGACAATATCATCGGGATCCTGAACGTGAAGGATATCTTCGCTGCAATGGTCTCCCGGAGGAAGGACTCGACCATCCGCGAGGTCATGTACGATCCCACCTTTGTTCCGGAAACGAAGAAGATCGACGACCTGTTAAAGGAACTCCAGGTCAACCGGGTGCAGATTGCAATTGTCATTGACGAATACAGCAGTTTTGTCGGGATCGTCACGGTCGAGGACATCCTTGAAGAACTGGTCGGTGACATCATGGATGAGCATGACCAGGAAGAGCCCGAGGTGCAGGAGATCGCCCCGGGGGTCTTTGTTGTGGATGCCCAGATGTGGGTCGTGGATGCCAACGAGCGGCTCTCCATCAGCCTGCCCACCGACGAGTCTTACGAAACAATCGGCGGTCTTGTGATCGACCGTCTCGGTCATCTCCCCCTGCACCCGGGGGAGAAGGTGGAGATCCCCTCCGAGAACATCACGCTCTCGGTCATGCAGATGCATGGCCGGCGGATTGTCAAGGTGAAGATCCTCATCCATGCCGCAACCAGTGCCGGCAGGAGAGCGAGTGGGGAAAATCCTCAAGGAGAGAGTCCATGACCCGGCGCATCGCCGTCCTTGCATCGGGCCGGGGATCCAATTTCCAGGCGGTCATCGATGCGATACAGGCCGGCACAATTCCTGCCCGGTGCGTTGCGCTCATCACCGACAACCCGGAGGCGTATGCTATCGTCCGGGCAGAAAAGGCCGGTATTCCGGTGGTTATTGTCGATTATGCCTCCTTCTCATCCCGGGAGGGATACGAGCGCGCCCTGCTCTCTGCAATGCAGCAGCAGGAAGCGGATCTCTATGTGCTTGCGGGCTATATGCGCATCCTTGGGAAAGGCATTGTGCAGGCGTTTCCCCACAAGATGGTGAACATCCACCCTGCACTTCTTCCTTCCTTCACCGGGCTGCATGCCCAGCGGCAGGCAATTGAATACGGGGTGAAACTCGCGGGGTGTACCGTACACTTCGTAGACGAGCATCTCGACTGCGGCCCCATCATCCTCCAGCGCTGCGTTCCGGTGCTGGAGACCGATGATGAGGATTCGCTGGCAGAACGCATTCTCAATGCGGAGCACCTCGCGTTTCCGGAGGCTGTCCGTCTCTTCTGTGAGGGACGGCTGGAGATCTTTGGGCGGAAGGTCAGGATCCGGAATTAAATGCTGTTCTTCGCTCAGCGTCCACGACGATAGTATAGGGCGTCCCTCTCGGGCCGGTGACCGTTGTCCGAAAGATTCGTTTTTCCCCGCCGGTCATGTACAGGGTTGTGGTGGTTCTCCCCGCAATGGAATTTTGCGATGCGTTCACCAGTTTTGTACAGACAATCACATTTCCGCCGGTCCCTTCATTGGCAATCGTTGTTTCTACCAAAAAAACCAGGCTGCCGGTTCCTGAAGGGGAGACCCCTGATAATTGCACCTGGGAAATGACCGGCGTGGGAAATCCCTGGCAGTATGCAGGGATTATTACGATCAGGGCACCGGTCAGGACAAGGGCAAGCACCAGTGCCAGCCACGGCCGGTATTGTGACAACAGCATTATCTTGTAAAAGGAATTATCTGAGGGTTTATTAAATCATTTCAAATGGTTTTCTTCATCCCTGCAGACCGGCATCCCCCTGGCCGGGACTGTTGCACGGGTATACCCCGATGTTTATCACCCGGGACGCTGATACATCTGCACAATCTCTCTGGAACATCCCCCCTGTATGAAACCGCGATCAAAAAAACCCGATGCAAAACAGATCTCCCGCGAGCGCGTCGCCGTGCTCTTCTGTCAGGCTGAACTGGCATTTGCCGACCACCCGGAACGGAGCAACCGTTACGTAGAGCTTGCACGGAAGATCGCCATGCGGCAGCGGATCCGGATCGACCGGGAGTACCGCCGCCGGTTCTGCCACCACTGCTCATCGTACCTCGTGCCGGGACAGAATATGCGGGTGCGGGTACACCGGGGAAATGTCGTGGTTACCTGTAACCTGTGCAATAAGATAACACGGTATCGTGTGGTGAGACAAAAACATGTCTGAAGAAACTGACCGGTCCATGCAGGACCTCAAACCGACCGTCTGGATCGGCAAACAGGGCTGCACTGAGACGATGATCGAAGAGATCACCGCGCAGCTCAAGAAGCGCAGGCTGATCAAGGTGAAATGGCTCCAGAACACCGAAGTCGACCCGGAGGCAATTGCCGTGCAGGCAAAGGCAACCCTCGTCGAGGTCCGCGGACGGACGATGGTACTGAAAGGGAGGGGCCCGGCTCTGTCGGCCACTGCCTCAAAGAGACCGGCACCACGAACCGCGCGGGAGACCGGCAGGATGCAGCGGGCAAAGAAGTGAGGTCCCTGCAGGTGTGGCACCACTCCTGCCTTTTGCGGGTTAAAAAAAAGGGCATCATGGTAACTGCCACCCGCGGTTCCCCTGCTTTGTTCCAGTTTTAAGAATGGCGTTCACATCTCCCGTTCTTTTTATCCGTCGGCCTTTCTGCCGCTGGAAATGTATAAGAACCCTCCTGACCAATTAGTTAAGACTGTTATTTCATTATCAACAGTAGAGGTATCAGATGACAACAGTATACGATGTCCCTCCGGACCACATCATCAGGCGGGTCGCAGAGGAGCTCAAGACGCGTAAGGAGATCGTTCCCCCCGCGTGGGCTGCCTTTGCCAAGACGGGTGTGCACAAAGAGATGCCCCCCGAAGACCCCGACTGGTGGTTCATCCGGGCAGCAGCAGTATTGAGACGCGTCTATGTCGACGGCCCCTTAGGCGTTGAACGGATGCGGAGTTTCTACGGAGGCAACAAGAACCGCGGTTCCCGGCCCAACGCGTTCCGCAAGGGCAGCGGCTCGGTTCTCAGGAAGTCCCTCCAGCAGCTCGAAGCTGCCGGCCTTATCATCCACGACAAGACCGGGCGCCGGGTCTCCCCCGCAGGCATGTCCTTTTTGGACAACCTCTCGCAGGAAGTCCTAAAGAACCCGCCGGCACCGGTACCCAAGCGCGTAAAGCCCGTAGTCGAAGAGCCCAAGAAGGCAGACTCCAAGAAGGGCGCAAAGGCCAAGGGTGGCGACAAGGCAGCGGCGGAAGGAGCCGAAGGTGCCAAGCCGACAAAGAAGGCCGGCAAGAAAGCAGATAAAGCAGAAGCACCCCAGTGAGGTTGTAGTATGGGAGATGACGAGCTAGCAGAACTCCGCAGGCGCAGGATGGCACAGCTGCAACAGCAGGCTGGCGATCAGCAGGGCATGCAGGAAGAGCTCGAACGCCAGGAACGGCAAAAGTCCCAGATCCAGATGATACTCATGCAGGTTCTCGAGCCCGATGCACGGGAACGGCTGAATACCATCAAGCTGACCAAACCCGATTTTGCCGGGGCGGTTGAGCAGCAGCTCATTGCGCTCGCACAGAGCGGACGGCTGCAGAAGAAGATAACCGATGCACAGCTCAAGGAGCTGCTCCGGCAGCTCGCGCCAAAGAAGCGGGATTACTCCATTACCAGAAGATAATGAAACTCGGAGTGCTCTACAGCGGTGGAAAGGATAGTTCCCTTGCAGCAATTCTGCTGGGTACGTATTATGAGGTCGAACTCAACACGTTCGTGTTCGACCCGCTCCGCCAGATCCCGCACCTTGAGGCTGCGGCTGAAGCATTGGGTTACCCCCTGAAAAAGAGGGTATTTGAAAACGGAATGTTGAACGAGATGGCCGACATGGTGATTGCAAAGGGGTTTCCAAATGATGCCATCAATGCAGTCCACTTATCGGCTGTTGAATCGCTTGCGGGGGAGTATAACGTGGTCGGGGACGGCACACGGTTTGATGACCGGGTCCCGATGCTCACCCGTGAGGCGGTCCAGAGTCTTGGCAGCAGGACAGGGTGTTCGTACGTGCGGCCCCTGCTTGGCTTTGTCAGGCGCGAAGTCGACCGGCTGGCGGACCAGCTTCTTCTCGTAAAATACGGGGAGACGGGGACGATCCCAAACGGCGATTACGAAGCAGAGATCCGGGATGCGATCCGGGCCCGCGGGCTCGATCCTGCATCCCTGTTCCCTTCACATCACGAGCAGTCGCTTGTGGTTGGCAGGAAAGTCAATTAACTGGTGGATAACATGAGCAAATTAAGCAAAGGCAGGAAGATCCGGCTTGCAAAGGCATGCGACCAGAACCGGCGCGTGCCCCAGTGGGTAATGGTCAGGACCAAGCGCGGCGTGGTTGCGCACCCCAAAAGACGCAACTGGCGCAAGAGCACGTTGAAGGTGTGAGCCATGGCAGAACAGATGCAGGAGCACGTTTATATCATCCCCCTACGGGATGCACGCAGGATGCCCCGCTGGAAGCGGGCTAACGGCGCGATCAAGGACATCCGGAACTATCTGGCAAAGCACATGAAGAGCGAGGATGTCAAGCTTGATCAGGGAATCAATGAGAAGGTATGGTCACGGGGCAGTTCAAAGCCGCCATCAAAGATCCGTGTCCGTGCCATGAAGATGGAGGACGGGCAGGTTCAGGCTGAACTTGCACCGGAATCATAAGATGGAACGCACGATCACGTTTGCAGGCGATCCGAACATCGGGGTATTTGCCCGGGTGATCGGGGATATCGTCATCATCCCCCCGGAATCACCGGAGGAGTTTAAAACCGCAGTACATGCGGCGCTCGATGCTGAAGTCATCGAGACCACGATCCAGGGGAGCACCATCATCGGTTCCCTGGTTGCCGGTAACAGCCGGGGAGTGGTGGTCTCAGGACTCGCAACCGAAGAGGAGATCGACAAGCTCGCGGAGCACCGCGAGGTTCTTCTCTTAAACGAGTGCATGAATGCCGCGGGCAACGTGATCATGGCAAACGATTCCTTTGTCGCGGTTCATCCCGATATGCCCGTGGATATGGGAAAGGCCATCGCCGAGTTCCTCGGCGTGGATCTGATCTTCTTAACGCTTGGCGGGGTCAAGACCGTCGGCATGGCAGGCGTTGCCACCAATAAGGGGGTCATCGTGCACCCCCGGGCAACGGCTCAGGAGATCGCCCGGCTCGAAGCGGTGGCAAAGGTCCCCGTCGGGACTGGCACCATCAACATGGGCAGCGGGCTTATCGGCACCGGCCTTCTCGTGAACGAGAAAGGCTACATTGCCGGCAATGCCACGAGCGGTTTTGAACTGGGCAGGATAGAGGATGTATTTGGATTTCTGGAGTGAGATTTAATGGCAGCAGAGCAGAAGTTTGAAGTGAAAGGCACGTTTCTGATGGGCGAGGACTGGATGCCCTACACCAAGGTCATCGCGGCACCCAACGAGAACCAGGCAAAGGAGCGCACGTTTGCCGTCATCGGCAGCAAGCACAAATTAGCGCGCCGCTACATCAAGATCGATGCAGTCAAGGCAGTCATTGCCAAGTAAATTTTTTTCTCTTTTAATAGCGGGAATGCCCGGTTTTTTTATGATTACCCGCATGGTATCTGGAAGCTGGTTTTAATCCGGAAAAAAGTGCTCCTGGAGAAACACGTATGGATGTCCGTTCACACCCGAACGATGAAAATCTGGAG